>CASBQB010000409.1 GCA_949127655.1 Chroococcales cyanobacterium PMM_0086
CCTATGCCTATTGGTGTTCCTAAAGTTCCTTATCGTCTTCCTGGTAGTCAGTATGAACAGTGGATCAGTATCTACAGTCGTTTAAGTCAAGAGAGAATCATTTTTCTCGGACAGGAAGTGAACGACTCTATCGCTAATCAGATTGTTGCCTATTTGTTATACCTAGATGCAGAAGATCCAGGTAAGCCTATTTATCTCTATATCAATTCTCCTGGTGGTTCTGTAACTGCAGGTATGGCTATCTATGACACCATGCAGTACATCAAGTCAGAAATTGTAACCATCTGTGTTGGTCTAGCTGCCTCTATGGGTGCCTTTCTCTTAGCTGCAGGTACACAAGGGAAAAGGTTGGCCCTGCCTCACTCTCGGATTATGATTCACCAACCTTCCGGCGGAACAGGACGCAGACAAGCAACTGATATTGAGATTGAAGCAACTGAAATATTACGCATTCGGGACGAATTAGATCATATCTTAGCTCAAAGAACTGGTCAGTCTTTTGAGAAAATCAGAAAAGATACTAATCGAGATTTCTATATGTCTTCTCAAGAAGCTATGGAATATGGACTGATTGATCAGGTTATTGAAGATCGTCTTTAGTACTAAATCAGAGAACCCCGTCTTTACGGGGTTTTTAAACGATATTTAGATTATGTCAAAAAAGATAATAGTCATAGGTGCGGGTATTGGTGGACTGACTGCAGCAGCACTCCTGGCTAAAAGAGGTTATACGGTTAAAGTATATGATCAAGCGATCATACCTGGAGGCTGTGCTTCAACCTTTACTAGACGTGGTTTTACCTTTGATGTAGGGGCAACACAGGTTGCAGGGTTAGAACCAGGTGGTATTCATCACCAAATTTTCACAGAATTAGAAATAGATATTCCTTGCGCGACCTACTGTGATCCTGCTTGTGCAGTATTCTTACCAGGTGAGTCTATCCCAATTAATATTTGGCGGGATCAGCAAAAGTGGCAGGAAGAAAGAAAAGCACAATTTCCTAATAGTGAACCTTTTTGGCAACTCCTTAAACTGCTTTTTAAGGTAAGTTTAAGCTTTCAATCGCGTAACCCTATTTTACCACCCCGGACCTGGTGGGACTTACTTCAATTAATCTCTGCAGTCCGCTTAGATACCCTGATCACAGTCCCCTTTACCTTGATGACTGTTATCGATGCTTTACGTCTATTTAAACTGGATCAGGATCAACGTTTAAAGACTTTCCTAGATGTGCAGTTAAAGCTTTACTCACAGACAGACTCTCAAGAAACAGCCCTTCTCTATGCTGCAACAGCCCTATCTTTATCACAAGCACCCCAAGGACTGTTTCATCTACAAGGGAGTATGCAGGTTTTAAGTAACTCTTTGGTAAAGGCTCTTCAAAAATATCAAGGAGAGATCTTCATGCGTCAAAGGGTTGAGACGATCCACACTTCAAATGGACAAGTAACAGGAGTGACTATACGCAACTTAAAAACTGATCAACTTTGGCAAGAAGAAGCAGATCATCTTGTTGCTAATGTTACCGCTCAAAATCTTATTAAACTAGTTGGAAGAGAGAATATACCTTTTTCTTATGTAAAACGTATTGATAAACTGCCCGATGCTTCCGGTGCTTTTATTATCTATCTAGGAGTAAAAGAAGCAGCCATTCCCACAAACTGCCCACCGCATCTACAATTCCTTTATGACTATCAAGGGCCTATTGGTGAGAATAACTCCCTTTTTGTTTCAGTCAGTAAACCAGGTGATGGTAGGGCACCCCAAGGACAATCTACAATTATAGCCTCTTCCTTTACAGATGTAGGCCAATGGTGGAAAGGCAGTGAGGACGACTATCAAAAACTTAAAGAAAAATATACAGAAGAAGCAATTACCCATCTAAGAGGGTATTTTGACCTTACCCCAGAGACAATCATTCACCAAGAAAGCGCCACACCTCGAACCTTTGCTTATTACACAGGAAGAGATTTAGGTATCGTCGGTGGTATTGGACAGAGAATATCTACTTTTGGTCCTTTTGGTATTGCTACCCGCACCCCTATTAAAAGTCTTTGGTTAGTAGGAGACTCGACCCATCCAGGAGAAGGAACTGCAGGGGTTAGTTACTCTGCTTTAACTGTTGTACGTCAAATTGAAGAGCATAAATGACAGATAACACCATTCACAAACAAGATAAATCTAAAAATATCTCAATTTAAAAGGTTATCATGCCACCTAAAAAAGAAAATAATGGATGTGGATGTTCAAGTATTCCAATTTCATTCATCATAGTTTTGTTTGGTCTTGGCTATTGGGGTTTTAAGAATTTAGATAGTCTAGGAATCAGCAAACTTTTACCAAGTAACCTCCTCCCAACTATCCCTGTTACTAGTCAAACTTTACCTATAGCAAGTTCACCTCCACCACAAGTTATACCAACTGAAAAACCGACAACTATTTCACAACCTGTAAAGCCGAAAAAATCCCCCTCAATTCCGACTGGTTGGAAGAAAAAAGCCATCAGAGGAATCTATTTAAGTCGCTATCAAGCAACTAATTATGCTAGTGAACAAACAATTCGGGAACGAGTTCGTTACTATCGAGATCAAGGAATCAATACTATTATTCAAGGTGTGTGGGGAAATGGTTGCACAATGTATAATAGTGATGTCATGCAGCAAACATTTGGCTATCCAAGCTGTCCTAACCAATTTCAAGCTAAATGGTTAGATTGGTTGATTGACGAAGCACATAAGCAAGGAATGCAAGTTCATGCCTACTTTGAAAAGGGTATTAAAATTGATAAAAATAGTCCAATTTTTGACTTAGCAATTGCTAAAAAATGGCTTGTTCCTGGAGTTGATAAAACCTATTCTGGCATTGAGCACTATGTACTAAATGTAGAAATACCAGAGGTGGCTAATCTCTTCAAGCAAATATCAGCCGAATTTGTCGGTAAGTATCCAAAGATTAACGCAGTACAGTGGGATGATTACTTAGGTTATTATGCCAAATTACCAGGAAAAGTTGATCGCACCAGCAATTTAACTAAATTTGTACAACAAATGAGAGCAGAGATCAAGAAAGTTAACCCAAAGGTAAGTTTTGATATTTGTCATCATAATCCCTACTGGAGTAAACGTTATTTTGCTGCTGACTGGCAGAATTGGAAAGTTGATCGAGTTTTTATTCAAATCTACAATGATGCTAACTTCAAAGAAGAGCTAAACTATGGCGAAAAATACGCAGGAGTGGCAATTACAGACAACCAATTATATCGTTTAAAAGAGCTTATTAATAATAGTAAAATCAAAAGTGTCTTAATATTTCCCACATCTGGAAAACCAGAAGAAATTGCTGCTTCTCTCAAAAAATGGTAGTTAAGTTTTTGTCTCCTTCTTCGTTTAAGGTCACCAATAGTAGTATACTATGCTTTATTTCAGGAAAGGCTAATTAAGGGAACCAATGTTCTAGCGCTGTGTGTACTAGTACCAAGACAAGACTCGCGCCATCAAATTAAGAAAAATTTACAATCGACTTGAAAAAACTGAATATAGGTGTTAATATAATAAATTCGAGACTAAAAATGATTACATTAAGACAACCGTGGCTAATAACAAGTCTGCAATAAAACGTATTCAAATTTCCGAACGCAACCGCGTCCGCAACAAAACTTATAAATCAGCAGTTAGAACATTGATGAAGAAATGTTTTCAAGCAGTGGAGACCTTGGGAGCAAGTCCCGACCAAGAGGAAAAACAATCTACTGCGGCCAAAGACACTCTAGCTGCAGCCTATAGCAAAATTGACAAAGCAGTCAAAAAAGGAGTATTACATAAAAATACAGGCGCGAGAAAGAAATCTCGTTTAGCTAGAGCAATGCAAAAAGCAAAACCAGCACCTGTAACCGCTTCTTGAAATCAAGACTAAGGCAAATGCGTCCAGTTGCCCCAAAACACGGATTAACTATTAAAATAGTAAGTTGACTGCTACGACTGAGGGAATCATGCAGTTAATTGACACCCATGTTCACATCAACTTCGACATCTTCCAAAAAGATCTAGAAGAAACAGCCCAACGCTGGCAAGAAGTAGGGGTCGTACATTTAGTACATTCCTGTGTACAGCCTGAAGAATACGAAGGCATCAAAGCCATAGCGGATCGCTTACCTCAACTTTCCTTCGCTGTAGGACTACATCCCCTCTCCGCTAATCAATGGACAACGACAACCGCCGAAAAAATCTCAACCTTAGCCAAATCCGATCCGCGAGTTGTAGCCATTGGGGAGACAGGATTAGACTTTTATAAAGCCCAGAACAAAGAGCAACAGATAGAAGCCTTCCTAGCCCAACTGGAGATAGCTCAGAGAATGGATGTTCCAGTAATTATACATTGTAGAGATGCAGCTAAAGCTTTAAAAGAGGTAGTCCAAGATTTTTGGAGAACGATAGGTCCAGTTAAAGGAGTTATGCACTGTTGGGGAGGAACACCAGAAGAAACAGAGTGGTTTCTAGATCTAGGATTTTATATAAGTTTTAGCGGAGTAGTCACCTTTAAAAATGCCATTTCAGTACAAGATTCCGCAAAAAAAGTACCCAGTAACCGACTACTAATAGAAACAGACTGCCCATTTTTAGCACCTGTTCCCAAAAGAGGCAAGCGGAATGAACCCGCCTATGTTTTATATGTAGCACAGTACCTAGCAGAGTTACGACAGGTCAAGTTAGAAGAATTAGCTAGGCAAACCACAGAAAACGCCTGTCAACTATTTAGACTTCCAGTCATGCTCAGCCATTCAAGCACTTAGACTGCCTAAGTCCAACCGTTAAAACCAACTATCTCGGATTCTCTGTTATTTTATCTGACACATGAATACTTTAACTTACAACCTTCTACCGGATCTAATTGAGATTCAGCACTCCAGTTTCCGTTGGTTTCTAGAAGAGGGACTGATAGAAGAATTGAACAGCTTCTCCCCAATCACCGACTATACAGGAAAACTAGAGCTACACTTTATCGGGGAAAATTACAAGCTTAAAGAACCCAAATACAGCGTAGAAGAAGCAAAGCGCCGTGATAGCACTTACTCTGTACAGATGCACGTACCAACTCGTTTAATCAATAAAGAAACTGGAGAAATCAAAGAAAACACAGTCTTTATAGGAGACTTACCTTTGATGACAGACAGAGGAACCTTTATTATTAACGGGGCAGAAAGGGTAATTGTCAATCAGATCGTACGTTCACCAGGGGTCTACTACAAATCAGAAACCGACAAAAATGGACGCAGAACCTATTCAGCATCTTTAATACCCAATAGAGGAGCCTGGTTAAAATTTGAGACCGACAAAAACGGACTAGTCTGGGTACGCATCGATAAAACCCGCAAACTCTCAGCACAAGTCCTATTAAAAGCAATAGGACTGAATGACAACGAGATACTAGACTCCCTACGTCATCCAGAATACTACCTGAAAACCCTAGAAAAAGAAGGAAACCCAACAGAAGAAGATGCTCTCTTAGAGTTATATAGAAAACTGCGACCAGGTGAACCGCCAACCGTTACAGGAGGACAACTTCTCCTAGACTCACGTTTCTTTGATAACAAACGCTATGACCTAGGTAGAGTAGGACGTTACAAACTTAACAGAAAACTCAATTTAAATACATCAGATCAGATCAGAACACTGACTAGAGAAGACATTCTCAACGCCATAGACTATCTGATTAACTTAGAATTTGACATCGGGATAACAGATGACATCGATCACCTCGGTAACCGTCGCGTTCGGTCAGTAGGCGAACTCCTGCAAAATCAAGTCAGAGTAGGTCTGAACAGGTTAGAACGCATTATTAGAGAACGCATGACAGTCAGTGAAGCAGACTCACTTACTCCAGCATCCCTAGTTAATCCTAAACCACTAGTAGCAGCCATCAAAGAATTCTTTGGCTCCTCCCAACTCTCCCAGTTCATGGATCAAACTAACCCCTTAGCTGAATTGACCCACAAACGTCGTCTCTCAGCATTAGGACCAGGTGGACTGACTAGAGAAAGAGCAGGGTTTGCAGTACGAGATATTCACCCCTCACACTATGGTCGCATCTGTCCTGTAGAGACACCAGAAGGACCAAACGCAGGTTTAATAGGCTCTTTAGCTACTTATGCCCGTGTCAACAGCTATGGCTTCATTGAGACCCCCTACTATAAAGTGGAGAACGGCAGGGCCAGAAAAGATCAACCACCCATCTATCTGACTGCGGATGAAGAAGATGATATGCGCGTAGCACCTGGAGATGTCGCCACTGATACAGAAGGCTATATCACTGGAAAAAGTATACCTGTACGATATCGTCAAGAATTCTCTACCACCAGCCCAGAACAGGTAGACTATGTAGCAGTGTCTCCCGTACAAATTGTCTCAGTAGCTACCTCCTTGATCCCTTTTCTAGAACATGATGACGCCAACCGCGCCCTAATGGGATCGAATATGCAGCGTCAAGCAGTCCCCCTCCTACGTCCAGAACGCGCCCTAGTAGGGACAGGACTAGAAGCACAAACAGCAAGAGACTCAGGGATGGTCGTTGTTTCGCGTCACTATGGGGTAGTTACTCATGTTGATGCAACTAAAATCAGAATAAAAGTAGAAGATCTAGCAATACCGACTCTAGAAGATCTAAGAGTAGATGATCTTCTAACTAGCAGCAGTAATCTTTTAGCTGACTTGATATCTCAAGGTATCCTCTACTTAGCTACCAATGGAAATAGAGATATTCTCGACAAAGCATTTAGTCAATGTGAGGGTGAACTAACTCAATGGATCTTAACTGCTCTTAAAGAAGCATCTCCTGTCCCTCTTGAAGCAGTAGAAGTTTACTTAAATTCTTTACTCTCCTTTCTCCTAAATCCAAAAGGGTTAGAAAGTATCATCATCAACTCCTTAAAAGTAATGCCCTTACCTCAGGAAGTAAGTCCTAGTGATTGGCGCAGGAAACTAACCAACTTAGTTCAACCTTACCTTAGAGGAGCACTGGTTAATCTGAATATTTCTGTTAAAGCAGGGCTAAAAGAAGATGTATACAATAACTTGGTTAATTCAATAACTAAAGTCAAAGAGGGATTAGTTAATAAAAGAGTATCAATTTTACCTAAGTTACTAGCTGACACTGGACTGTTAATAGCGGATTTGATGGGCAAGAGCGAAACAATAGAACTACCTGCGAACCTCATCCCCATCAAAGAGCGAGAAATAGAATATCGTCTGCAAAAATATCAAAGATCTAACCAAGATACCTGCCTTAATCAACGTCCTTTAGTCTATATAGGAGAAGATGTCGAACCAGGACAAGTATTAGCAGATGGTTCAGCCACAGAAGGCGGAGAAATCGCCCTCGGACAGAACGTTCTAGTCGCCTATATGCCTTGGGAAGGCTACAACTACGAAGATGCTATCTTAATCAGTGAAAGACTGGTCTATGACGATACTTATACCAGTATCCACATTGAAAAATACGAGATAGAAGCCCGTCAAACCAAACTAGGCCCAGAAGAAATCACCCG
>CASBQB010000410.1 GCA_949127655.1 Chroococcales cyanobacterium PMM_0086
ATCCTAGGGCGAGATAGTGGTTGTTTGGTAGGACATCCCAGACGGTTCGACCGTTCAAAATGGTTTATTGGACAGATATAACGGGTCGTTATATTTGACTATTCAATAAGCAACTATACAGCTTATAAAGATATCCAACTTTCTGCAGTTGCTATGCTCTGGTTAGAGGGCATATCCCTAGGACTGATTATAATTTTGTGTGGGATTATCTGGGCGCATAAAGGGTTCATGCTAGATATGTCTCAGTTAGCCTTAAAAGGAGTGACACCAGGGGCTGTGGCTTCTGGACTTGTTCTAGTAATGTTTGGCTTTTCTGGCTTTGAAAGTGCTAGTTCTTTAGGTGATGAAGCCAAGAATCCCTTAAAAACGATTCCTAGAGCTATGATAGCTAGTACTATTTTATCTGGTCTCTTTTTCATTTCCACAACCTATATAGAAATATTAGGGTTTGAAGGAACTGGAGTATCTATTACCAAAACAGAAGAACCTTTAACTTTTCTCTCTGAACAAGTAGGATTAGGCTTTCTGGGTCAATTAGTGGCAATTGGTGCGTTATTTAGCTTTTTTGCGGGAGTTCTAGGCACAATCAACCCAGCTTCTCGGATCGTCTTTGCTATGGCTCGTTACGGTTTATTTCCTGCTGCCATTGGTTCTGCTCATTCTACCAATCAAACACCCTACAATGCAGTCACAGTTTCTTCTATCCTTCTCTTTACTGTTCCGACCGTGATGGCAGTCAATGGTATTAAACTGTTTGACATTATGGGTTATTTAGGGGCAATCTCTAGCTTTGGATTTATAACTGTATATATCCTGATTTCCGTTGCTGCTCCGGTTTATCTCTACAGAATTCGCAGGTTGCGTAGTTGGGATATTCTCTTCTCAGTGGTGGCTATCTTATTTATGATCATTCCAATTATCGGCAGTATCGGCATTGAAGGGAATTCTTATTTTCCTGTACCAGATTATCCTTATGGAGCTTTTCCTTACTTATTTATGTTGTATCTAGCAATAACTTCTGCTTGGTTTGCTATTCAAAGGTTACGCTTTCCAGGGTTAGCTAGGAGAATGCAAGCTCATATTGAGGAAATAAATGCTCAATTTATCACAGAAGACGAAGAGGTAATTTCTTCACGCAGACCCTAATACATTAAGCTTAACTTAGAGGTAGATGATGATGGAATTTGAATTTGCTATTATTTTGATTTCGACCATTGGCACTGCTGTTTGGACGGTTTTAACCTGGACTGATCAACAGGAAAAGGAGAGAAACTCAGAACAAGAACAAATTGACGCACTCTATATTAATCCATTCCTCTTGGCGACCGAAGAATTACAAGCGTTACTTTACAGCATTTTAGTTGAAGGTGAAATAGAATTCTTCAGGCGGGAAATTTCCCATGAAGGTGACAAGCAAGATGAAATCACCTATTATGAAGCTTTAGAAGTACTCTATGTAATTATTAAATATTTTGGCTGGTCTTGGTACCTTTATCGCTATAGTTCCTATACCCAAGATAAAACCGCCATTGAACTAACTAGAAATGTTTCCGAAACCTTTGCAGACAGGCAAAAGTTTGGACAAGATGCTTTTCGTTTTACCTTTACTAAACAACGCTCACTAGGGCAAATGTTTGTCAGAAGATTGAGCGAAACAAATTCCCCTTATCCTGAATTTAAAGCGACACCTCTATATCAATTCCTCGAAGAAATTATCGAGAGTAAAAATCAAAATGCACCTCTGTATCAGAGTATTACTAAAACAATAGAGACAATTCGCAGAGCGACTTCAGTAGAAGATTTGACAGGAAGAGAAAGACTGATTGAGGTTCAGAATGAACTGGTAGATTTGTTGAATTATATTGAATTAAAAGAGGGCTTTTCTGTCTCTAGTAAAAGACGGAAGAAAACCAAGTTAGTCGGGCGTAATATCATAGTTTATGAAGATACCAAGGAAACTACCCCTCAAATTGTCCATAAAACTAGAGGACGCATTCGACTAAAGATTCCCCAAATACTTCAGAATGCAAGTTATGCTGACTATTGGCAATCGCTAATTCAACCAATAACAGGGATAGAATCTATTCAGGTCAATCAGAAAGGAGCTTCTGTTACTATTGAGTACGATGATCGGATTCCTGAAACAGAATTTGTCAGAACGCTTTTAGAAACGATTAATCAATCTCATTAATCTATTCAGATGATGGTTACAAAAAAGAAAGCTAGGGCTAATAGAGCGTAAGTAGCCATAAGTAGCGTTCCCTCTAACCAGTTAGAACTACCATCACTACTAACAGAGTTAGCCAATAACACAGCTACAGCTACCGAGACTAATTCAAAGGGGTGAAAATTGAGATCCATTGGTTGACCAATTAACCAACCTGCGATGACTAAGACAGGAGCCACAAATAGAGCAATTTGCATACTAGATCCAACCGCTATCGAAACAGAGAGATCCATCTTATCTTTGAGTGCTACTCTGATAGATGTAGCGTGTTCAGCCGCATTCCCAATAATCGGCAAGAGAATTACTCCAGTAAATAGGGGAGTAAATCCTAAAACTTGAGTAGCTTCTTCTAGAGAGTTTACTAATAATTCTGATTCAACAGCCACTCTCAAGGTTATTAGTACTAAAATAAATACCCAGAACCAGAGTTTCGGTTTAGATTTTTCTGGTTCTAGAGTGGTTAGGATTTCTGAATCAATTACCCCCACCTCATAAAGATAAGTATGGGTTTTCATGGAAAAGAGTAATGTTAACCCGTAGACTATGATTAAAACTACTGCTACTGCTACTGATAAGCGTTGTAAAATACCAGATCCTACTGCAGTAGAAGTGAAATCTAGAGCGGTTGGTAAAAGAAGGGCTACAACAGCTAAATTCATTGAGGAGGCATTTAAACGGGCTGTAATGGGTTGGAATTGTTGCTCTTTATAGCGTAGCCCTCCTAAAAACATGGAAAGTCCCATTACTAACAGTAAATTTCCAATAATTGAGCCTGTAATTGTCGCCTTAACTACATTGATCAATCCTTCACTAAGAGCAACATAAGCCAGAATAAGTTCAGTAGCGTTCCCAAAGGTTGCATTCAGCAAACCGCCTATACTTGGCCCTGTCACCACCGCAATTTCTTCGGTAGCTAGTCCCATATAAGCAGCTAAGGGGATAATTGCTAAACCAGCAGTAATAAAAGCTGTTGTTGCTCCCCATTGCAGAAGAGTTGCTGCAATAGAGACAGGGATAAAGACTAGCAGTAATAAAAAGATCTTGTTGGTATTGAGCATCTAGATAAAGCCTGAGACATTGTATTTTAGTGAAGCCTTGTCAAATTAAGCCATCTATAGCTTATCACGATCTTGACAAAAATACATTATTCCGCTAAACTTTTAGTTGTTTAAACTAATTCTCCATCTGGAGAAGGATAATTTTTATGAACCTCATAACTGAGTACCTGAAAAAGCAAAAGACTAGAATTTTCACGAGTTTTGTAGCCATACTTTTATTGTTCACTAGCATCACTGTTATGGATGATGCTTCTGCAGCTGTTCCAGTAAGAAAAGCACAAGCTGTTACTACTCCTGCTACCGAAATTAAGGTTAGCCCTGATCCAGCAAAGATTAAACAATTAGAACAATCAACTCAAGAGTCACAGGATGCTTTTCAAAGAGTCATCACTCAAACTCAGTCTTCTTTCGAGAAAGTCCTTGCAGAGACAAAACAGATAATTAGCGACTTACCTCAACAATTAGAACAGGTTTCAACCCAGACAGATGCTACTGTCCGCAAGCAAATTAAAAATGACCTTGAAGATAAGCAGGATGACCTTGAGAATGCCGCCGATACTGTTGATGACCTCGCTGAAAAAATCCAAAAGTTCAATAAGAAATTACAGAGTTCTCTGGAGAAGTCTCAAGTTACAGTTAGCAGCGAATTTCAAAATAATGCCCAAAAAGCCCAACTCTCTCTAGAAAATGCCGCTAAGTCTCTTGAAAGTCTAGCCGATGATACTGAACGTGCTAAGAAAAATAGCTCTCCAGCCTTTCGCGATCAGATCGACAAGCAAATTAAGACAGTTAACCAAGATTTAGAGGAAGCAACTCAGGCTATTAAAGCCTTTAAACCAGCCTAACTCAAAAATGGGGATGTCCTTCTACTTTATTACATCCCCATTTTTTAGCTCCTTAGAAAAATTCCTAGACATTTTTCTGTTATGGTTATACAATAATTATCAAATCTACTTCATTTTGATCAAAATAGTGTAATTTAAGAAAAATGATGGCAATAAATAGGTGGCAAACCTTGAAAAGATTACTTATTTTGAGGATGAAGCAGATACAGGCTTTTGTCATAAAAGGGTTACAAAGCTCTAAGAAGAGTTTTGTCTGTCTACTATTACTTGGTCTGGTATTTAGCAGGATTTTAACCGCTTGTGCTGAAAGTGGTACTGCTTCTGGTGCTGAGCTTAAGCTCAATCTAGTTTCCTTCTCAGTAACTAAAGCCGCTCATGATCAAATCATTCCCAAATTTGTGGAGAAATGGGAGAAAGAACATAAGCAAAAAGTAACTTTTGAGCGAAGTTATGGGGGTTCAGTTGCTCAAACAGATGAAATTATTGCAGGTAAGCAGGAAGCAGACATAGTTCATCTATCACTTCCTTTAGATGTAATAAGAATTGAGGAAGCAGGACTAATTAAACGAGGTTGGGAAAACAAGGTGCCCAGAAGAGGTACTGTAACTCAATCAGTAGCAGCCTTGGTGACTCGCCCAAACAATCCCAAAAAGATCGAGACATGGAGTGATTTGACTAGAGATGACGTGAAAGTAGTTTTGGCTAACCCAAAAACCTCCGGTATTGCTATTTGGCAATTTCTAGCTTTTTGGGGATCAGTAACCCTGACAGGAGGGGAAGAAGAGACCGCGCTGTCTTATGTAACTAAAATCTATCAAAACGCCCCAACCTTAGCTAAAAATGCCCGTGAAGCGAGTGATTTATTTTTCCAAAAAAGGCAGGGGGATGTCTTAGTTACCTACGAGAATGAAATACTTTTTGCCGCTGACAATCGACCTAAACTGCCTTATACAGTACCAGAAGTCAATATTTCCATCGATAACCCTGTCGCGGTAGTAGATAAGAATGTCGATAAACACGGAACAAGAAGAGTCGCTGAGGCATTTGTTGATTATTTATATTCAGAGGAAGCTCAAAGAGAATTCGCCAAATTAGGCTACCGTTCCGTCAATCCCTTTGTTGCTCATGATGTCTCCTTACAATTTCCCGAAATCAAGACTCTCTTTACCGCGCAAGATCTAGGTGGCTGGAAACTTATTAAGGAAAAGTTGTTTGGAAACGGAGCGATTTTTGCTCAAATTAAAGCTAAGGAGAAAACATGAATCTTAGATTGTGGCGAAAAAATAAGCTTTTCTGGCTATTCTTAACAGTTATTAACAGCACGATATTAGCTTCTTGTAGCAGCAATAGAGGAGACGGGGTACAGCAGGTGAGTCTAGATGGAGGAGCAGTGGGCTTTTCCCTTTCTCTAGCAGTTGCCGAAGAATATCAGAAACTGCACCCTACAGCACAAGTCAGCGTGGCTTCGAGTGGAACAGGTGGTGGTTTCAGTAAGTTTTGCGCTGGTTCAATTGATATTGTCGGCGCTTCTCGTCCCATCAGAAAGGTAGAAATAGAAACATGTAAAAAAAATGGTATTGAGTTTATTGAGTTACCGACAGCTTTAGATGGACTTGCTGTAATTGTTAATCGTGAGAATAAATTCGCTAAATGTCTAAAAATAAAAGAACTCAACACAATGTGGAATTCTAAGTCCGAGGGGAAAATTACGAATTGGAACCAAATTAATCCTAAGTTTCCTGATGGGAGACTGCTACTTTTTGCTCCAGCTTCTGATACAGGAACCTTTGACTATTTTACCCAGGCTGTCACAGGAAAAGCCAGAAATAGTCGTACCGATTTTACTCCTAGTCACAATCAAAATACTCTGGTTCAAGGAGTAGTAGGTAATAAGTTCGGTCTAGCCTATGTGGGTATTGCTTTCTTTACTCAAAACCAAGACAGGCTAAATGTAGTGGCTATCAAAAATCCCTTATCAGGCGAGTGCGTTAAACCAGTTCCAATCGCTAACGTACAGAGAAATACTTACAACCCCTTATCCCGTCCCCTATTTATCTATGTCAACAAAGGAAAGGCTACAGCTAATCCGTCAGTGGTGGGATATGTTAACTTCTACTTAGAAAATTCTTGGAAATGGGTGGATGCTTCAGGTTATGCAGCCCTACCTGATCTAGCCTATTACAAAGTTAGACAGAGGTTCGAGCGACGTGAAACAGGGACAAGATTCCTAAATGCCGAACCAGGTCAACCGATCACCGATTTTCTTTAACTTAGTAGGATAACTCAAATGACACAAAGCACCAACTATCCTGATAATTCCTTCTCTCTGCAAAGACTAACTAAGAATGCTTCCGATGATCTTCAAGAAAAAATTATCAACGCCATTTTATTTGGCTGCGCTCTAGTTTCGGTTTTCACCTCTTTTGGCATCATCTTCATTATCTTTCAGGAAACCTTTAGTTTTTTTCAAGAAGTTTCCTTAGCTCAGTTCTTTTTAGATACAAGATGGACACCCCTATTTGCTCAGAGACATTTCGGTATTTGGCCATTGCTTAACGGAACTTTCTCAACTTCATTGGTCGCTATGGCAGTAGCGATCCCTCTGGGTTTATCTTCTGCTATTTATTTAAGCGAATATGCAAAGCCGAAGGTAGCAGCAATTTTGCGTCCTGCTGTGGAATTGTTAGCAGGAATACCGACAGTTGTCTATGGTTACTTCGCTTTACTATTTGTCACACCAGCACTACGCACCTTTTTGCCTTTAGAAATTTTTAACGCCTTAAGTGCCGGGTTAATGATGGGAATTATGATTACCCCCACTGTTGGGTCGATCAGTTTAGATGCTATTCAATCAGTACCTCGTTCTCTTAGGGAAGGAGCCTATGCTTTAGGAGTTACAAAAGTAGAAACCATCTTTAAGGTTGTTCTCCCTGCTGCCCTTTCAGGTATTTCCGCCTCGATTATTTTAGGGATTTCTCGTGCTGTCGGTGAAACAATGACTGTACTTATTGCAGCCGGACAACAACCCAGATTAACACTTAATCTGTTCGAGTCAGTAGCCACCTTGACCGCCTTTATGGCTCAAATTTCTGGCGGAGATAGTCCCCGTGGCAGTATTAATTTCCGAACCTTGTACGCAGTAGGAGCGGTTTTGTTTCTGATTACCCTGGCTTTAAATCTTGGTAGCTACCTAATTGCTAATCGTTTTAAAGAAAAATACGAGTAAATAACATGACACAATCATCAGAGCGCGATAATTCCCTTGGTACTGAAGAATTTGCCGACAATATTGAGAGTAGAGAAAAAGTAAGCAAAGTATTTGAAATACTTTTCTTAATCGGCTTACTTGTTGGTTTAGTTGTTCTAGCACTACTGCTGTTAAATATCGGTCATGACGGACTAGGCACATTATTTAGACCAGGTTTTTTAACTGAAACTCCCTCTCGCTTTCCCGATAGAGGAGGTATCCGTCCTGCTATTTTCGGTAGCGTAATCTTAGGACTGATCGTCATTCTAGTTTCAGTACCTATTGGGGTAGGAGGAGCTTTATACCTGGAAGAATATGCGCCTAAGGCCTGGTGGACAGCATTCATTGAGGTCAATATTAGTAATTTAGCTGGAGTCCCCTCTATTGTTTATGGTTTGCTAGGTTTAGGGGTCTTTAATTATCTACTAGACTTTGGCGCAACTTTAATTTCTGGAGCCTTGACTTTAGCCTTGCTCTCGTTACCTGTAATTATTGTGACAGCTAGAGAAGCTATTCGAGCAGTTCCAGATTCACTCAGAAATGCTTCCTATGGACTAGGGACAACTAAATGGCAAACGATGAGAAACCATGTTATACCTTATGCTATTCCAGGAATTTTAACAGGGGTGATTATATCAGTATCCCGTGCCATTGGGGATGCAGCTTGTCTGGTTGTCATTGGGGCTGTCAGTTTTCTGACCTTTGATCCTGGTCTGTTTCAGAGATTCATGGCTCTGCCCATTCAGATCTTTAGTTATATAACTCGTCCCGAACCGGGCTTTGCTAATGCAGCAGCAGCGACAATTCTTGTCTTAATTGGCGTGATTTTTCTTCTCAATGCGGTAGCAATATATATTCGTCAACGTTTTACCATAGATAAATAGAGGATATCAAGAATGACTAACAACAATGACCATCCTAAATTCGAGAATGTCGTCTTCAATGTTGAAGGAGTAAAAGTCTATTACAGTGGATTTCTAGCTCTTCTAGATGTTTATATTCAAATTCCGAGCAAACAAATCATCGCCTTTATCGGTCCTTCAGGTTGTGGAAAAAGCACTTTATTGCGCTGCTTCAATCGAATGAATGATTTAATCCCTGG
>CASBQB010000411.1 GCA_949127655.1 Chroococcales cyanobacterium PMM_0086
GAAGCACCACCATTACTAACAGTTAATATGCCAGTGGGTCTGAGATTTAGGGAAAAAGCAGGCGACATAAGCAGTAGTGCCAACCTCTCAACTCCAGGTAATCTAACCCTTCAAGCAGGTAACATCAACCTATCAGGAAGCCTCACAGCAGGCGGAAATTTAAGCTTAGAGGCATTGAATACCCTAACCATTAGGGATAGTATAGTAACTCCATTTACAGCAGTAGCAGGGGGAAATTTACTACTACAGGGTAATCAAGGAGTAGATATATATGTTCTGAATCATCCTCAAAGTGGGATTATTGCAGGTAAAAATTTAACCTTGCGTTCAGCTAATACGGTCAGTGGTGATGCTCATTTCTGGAGTGGCGGTAACTTTCGCCTTGAACAGTTAGATGGGAATTTGGGAGGGTTGGTGAGTCTCTATGACCCCGTAATTCGAGCGAGTGGAGATGTGTTTTTAGATTCCTATACAGGAACCTCCTTACATATTATTGCAGGTGGTTATGTTTTTATTCCTGGGACAATTCAGATTACAGGAGTTGATACTACAGGGACATCTTTGGCAGAAACAATAACTCTATCTGATGGTAGCACAATAGAAATCAATGGAAGTTTAGAGCCTACTTTAGATATACGCGCAGGAACTTTAGCAGTCGGTAGTCCTGTTATTAATACAGGAACACCAACAAGTGCCGATATTTATCTTGGTGACATTGTTTTTGATTCTGTTTTTGGCAGTGGGGGTAAGGTTTTAATAACCAATCAATATCAACCTAATCCTCAACTGATAACTCTCTTAGATGGAATTGTAGTTCATTCCATTACTACAGGTGATGTGTTGGGAGGTGGTTCAGTCACTATTGACTCTCGGAATGGTATTAACCTATACGGTGCACTTAATGTTTCGGCTGATTCTAGTTTTGGCTCCTTCTTCGGCAATGGCGGTAATGTCAGATTACTCGCTCAAAATAACATTATTACATACTCTAGCATTTTGGCTAAAGGATTATTAGGAGGGAATGTCATTTTAACCAGTGCTGGAGGAGACATATCCATTGGAAAGGGTGCAGAAGTGAATGTACGAGGTGGTGGTGCTGGTAATATTTATATCAAGGCTCAAAATGTCAACCTTTTGCAAGGGAGTAAACTTCGTGCTGGTATTGAATCAGGTTTAGGTTCTCCCAATGCACAGGCGGGAAATATTGAAATTAATGCAACAGAAGCAATATCAATTGAAGGCGGCAGCTTGATTTCCAATGCAGTATTAGAACAAGGTATCGGTAACAGTGGTAATGTGACAATCAATACAGGTTCTCTATCCCTTAATAATGGAGCCTATATCTCTGCTAGTACAGTAGGAAAAGGGAATGCAGGTGCTATTAAAATTACATCTGGTGATACTATCTCTCTAACTGGTCAGGATAGTCAAGGTTTTCTTAGCAATATTCAAAGTCAAGTATACTCAACAGCAGAAGGCAATTCAGGAGGGATAGAGATTACAACTGGTTCTCTTTCTCTTAATAATGGAGCCTTGATAAGTGCTAGTACCTATGGAAAAGGGAATGCAGGTGCTATTAAAATTACAGCAAGTGATACTATATCTCTAACTGGTCAGGATACTCAAGGTTTAGGTAGCTATATTCAAAGTATAGTAGCCTCAAAAGCAGAAGGCAATTCAGGAGGGATAGAGATTACAACTGGTTCTCTTTCTCTTAATAATGGAGCCTTGATAAGTGCTAGTACACTAGGAAAAGGGAATGCAGGTGCCATTAAAATTACAGCAAGTGATACTATTTCTCTAACTGGTCAGGATACTCAAGGTTTAGGTAGCAATATTCAAAGTCTAGTATACTCAACAGCAGAAGGCAATTCAGGAGGGATAGAGATTAATGCTGGTTCTCTATCTCTTAATAAGGGAGTCTTTATAGGCACTAGTACACTAGGAAAAGGGAATGCAGGTGCCATTAAAATTACAGCAAGTGATACTATATCTCTAACTGGTCAGGATGGTCAAGGTATTCCTAGCAATATTCAAAGTCTAGTATTCGATACAGCAGTAGGCGATGCAGGAGGGATAGAGATTTCTACTGGTTCTCTTTCCCTCAATAATGGAGCCTTTATCTCTGCTAGTACACTAGGAAAAGGGAATGCAGGTGCCATTAAAATTACAGCTAGGGATAGTATTTCTCTAGCTGGTCAGAATAGTCGAGGTAACAGTAGCAATATTCAAAGTCTAGTATTCGATACAGCAGTAGGCAATTCAGGAGGGATAGAGATTACAACTGGTTCTCTTTCTCTTAATAATGGAGCAGACATCTCTGCTAGTACTTTTGGAAAAGGTAATGCAGGGGAAGTAAAAATTAATGCTACAGAAGGAATTACTATTGATGGGCAAACAATAAATGGCTTGAGTAGTAATATTAGAAGTAATGTGCAAACTACTGCACAAGGAAATAGCGGTGGAATAGTTATTGAAACTTCTTCCCTCGCTCTTTCCAATGGAGGGAAAATAAGTACTAGTACATTAGGAAAAGGGAATGCAGGTGCCATTAAAATTACAGCAAGTAATACTATCTCTCTAACTGGTCAGGATAGTCAAGGTATTGGTAGCTATATTCTAAGTGCAGTAGCCTCAACAGCAGTAGGCAATTCAGGAGGGATAGAGATTACTACTGGTTCTCTATCTCTCAATGATGTAGCCTTGATAGTTACTAGTACATTAGGAAAAGGTAATGCAGGTGCTATTAAAATTACAGCAAGTAATACTATCTCTCTAACTAGTCAGGATACTCAAGGTATTGGTAGCAATATTCAAAGTATAGTAGCCTCAAAAGCAGTAGGCAATTCAGGAGGGATAGAGATTACAACTGGTTCTCTTTCTCTTAATAATGGAACAGCCATAGCTACTGGTACATCAGGAAAAGGGAATGCAGGTGCTATTAAAATTACAGCAAGTGATACTATCTCTCTAACTAGTCAGGATACTCAAGGTATTGGTAGCTATATTCAAAGTATAGTAGCCTCAAAAGCAGAAGGCAATTCAGGAGGGATAGAGATTACAACTGGTTCTCTTTCTCTTAATAATGGAGCACTCATATCTGCTAGTACACTAGGAAAAGGGAATGCAGGTGCTATTAAAATTACAGCAAGTGATACTATATCTCTAACTGGTCAGGCTACTCAAGGTATTGGTAGCAATATTCAAAGTGGAGTATTGGATACAGCAGAAGGCAATTCAGAAGGGATAGAGATTACAACTGGTTCTCTTTCTCTCAATGATGGAGCCTTTATCTCTGCTAGTACACTAGGAAAAGGTAATGCAGGTGCTATTAAAATTACAGCAAGTGAGACAATCTCTCTAGCTGGTCAGGATAGTCAAGGTATTGGTAGCAATATTCAAAGTATAGTATTCGATACAGCAGAAGGCAATTCAGGAGGGATAGAGATTACGACTGCTTCTCTTTCTCTTAATAATGGAGCACTCATATCTGCTAGTACTTTTGGCAACGGCAATGCAGGTGCTATTAAAATTACAGCGACTGAGAGAGTTACTATCTCAGGCACTTTCTTTAGTCAAATATTAAACAGAGAAACAAGAGGAATTTCTGCCTTCACTACCAATACAGGAAAAGCAGGCAACATTATCATAAACACCCCCATATTCAACATCTCAGACGGTGCAGAAGTTTCAGCATTTACCCAAGGACAAGGCAATGCAGGCAGTATCACTATTAACTCACCTCAAATAGTAGATATTGGTGCCCGAAGTAAGATAGTAGTCGAAACCTCCAGTGCAGGACGACCAGGCAACATTAACATTACAACAGATACACTCAATATAGGTACAGATGCCCAACTCAGTGCAACAGCCACA
>CASBQB010000412.1 GCA_949127655.1 Chroococcales cyanobacterium PMM_0086
CAACTAGGCTATGTTGATGGTACCACAGGCAAAGAATTTGGACTAGTGGGAGAAAAATACGGTTGGATGGTCGAAGTTGACCTAGGGAATGCCAGTGTTCGGGGCAAGAAACACACCGCTATGGGGCGCTTCCGCCATGAAAACGTTGTCATGCGGATAGCAAGTGGCAAGAAATTGCTTGCTTATATGGGAGACGACCGCAGAGGAGGGCACACCTATAAGTTTGTCAGTAATGGAGTAATCAGTGGTCTCACCAACAAACAGAAT
Source organism: Chroococcales cyanobacterium PMM_0086 (assembly GCA_949127655.1). Taxonomy (GTDB): domain Bacteria; phylum Cyanobacteriota; class Cyanobacteriia; order Cyanobacteriales; family Microcystaceae; genus CAISPN01. The sequence goes on from CASBQB010000412.1 coordinate 268, forward strand.
AGTCTACTATTTGAAGATGGTACACTATATGTTGCTAAGTACAATGCTAACGGAACAGGAACTTGGATTCCTCTGCTTTTAAATACTCCAACAAATCCCAATAAACCTTCAGAACTCTCTTCTGTACAATTACAAGAGCAAGGGTCGATCTCAAATAACGGTAATACTCCAGTTCCTCGTCGTAACGGTATCGCTGGTCAAACCATTGACGGCGGATCATTTATACTAACTGTTACCAATGAAGGTACATCACTACCAGGTTATCAGGGCAAGACTTTAGCTGATTTCTACCCTACTCAAGGCGCTCTTCTTGTCGATGCCTTTTTAGCTTCTAATCTCATCGGTGGGACACCAGGTGGTCGTCCAGAGGATCTAGAAATACACCCGACAACCAATGAGGTGTTCATATCCTACACCGATAACCGACCAGGAAGTGATGGATACCCCGACTCTCGCATCTTTGTAGTTGCTAAATATAACTCCAATGTCAATGCAGCTCAACATTTTGGTGGTCTCTACAAAATAAAAGAAGACAGCGCAGATGGTAGCGGACTAACTTTTAAATGGGAAATCTTCAAGCAAGGTGGTGAAGATGGTACAGTAGGCGGTGCGGGAATCAATGCACCTGATGGAGCGGGTTTCGCTCTTTCAGACAACCTAGCCTTTGATCCCCAAGGCAACTTGTTTGGAGTCATCGATATGTCTACAGAAAGGCACAATGGATTTGGTTTGGGTAGTAATCCAGTTGCCTTTCCCATAAACCATAACGTAGTCGGCAGTGCCGAGGCGCTTCTTGGCTGTTTTGGCAATAACTGGATGTACGTCATTCCTGCTAGTGGTGCTGCTGCAGGGCAAGTAGTCCCCTTTGCCCAAGGTCCAGTACGTTGTGAAATGACAGGACCCACCTTTGTTGGCAATCATACCCTGTTGCTCTCGGTTCAGCATCCTTGTGAGAACGTTCCCATTAGTAATTCCCCCCTCAATCGAAGTATACAGATACTAGCTTTAGACGGAACCACCTTCGATCAAAGCCGTACGGTTCCTATTGGCAGTCATTGGCCTAGTAACCTGCTCGGTAATCCTTCAGGTGCTCCACGTCCTGCTGTTATTGGTATTCGACGTAAGAACGGTGGACAGTTCATCTAAGGCAATTTTTTAATCAATAGGAATAACCCATGAACAATTTAATTCAGAAGTTAGCTACTAGTACGGCTACTGTGACTCTAAGCCTTGTTGTACTGTCATCTGTTCGTGCTCAAGCTGTCCCTACGTATTTTTTTAGTCAAACCTTGGCTAATGATGGCATCCTTTCAGGAGCTTTTTCTGGAACTGACAGCAATATCAATGGTCAAATTGACGCTAATGAGTTTACAGCCTTTACATCGGAATTTCAATCAACAATTCCTGGTTTTACTAATCTGACTTGGGGACTGGCAAATTTGTCACCTCTAAGCTACTTTACTAGTCCAGATGATTACAGTTTCACAGTTACTGCTCCTGGTCCTTTTCCTAGCGGTACAGGTTGGAATAGTAGTAGTCTAGGGCTAGCAACTTATGTGGGCTATGCCTCAGATGCAGAAGGTCCGATCAGTAGTGTAGACAGTCAAACAGACACCTTACAATTTACCCCCGTTCCTGAAAATATTACCGCCGTCCCTGAACCTAGTTCTATTGGAGTCGGAAGTGCAGTAGTCTTGGGAATTGGCTGTCTAATCCTTAAGCGCAAACAGAAACAGTAAAAATTTCTCAAACCAGATTAATTGACTTAACGGGCGATTGATTGCCCCTTAAGTCTTCAACATAAGAGGAAAAATGCCTATGAACACCAGGGTAACGCTACAATACTGGTTTAGAGAGGTTGTTAAATTTATGCCCTTATTGCTCATTTTTACCATATCTTTAAGTACTATTAGTCTACATAATCCCAGTCTACTATTCTGCCTGCTATTGAGTGGTGTTATGGCACTAGTTGTGCAGCAAATTGGGCTGCAGATGAAGTTACCCAAGCACTGGATAGTACTAGTTCAGTTTCTAGTCGCAGCTATTATTTTTAGTGGTTTTTGGTTAGATTATTTTGCCGAACCCGCTAATGCACAATTCTTTAAAAAAGCTGAGGATTTTTTTCAAAACACCTTAACTCAAGGCTCAACAACAACAGATAATACCCGCCCAGCCATCAGTTTAGTCTTTAATGTGCTGCGTGCTATTTATTTACTCTACATCGCTGGATCTTTAATAGGCGTTATTAATGCTCTTCGGAAAGACGAAGATTGGCAGAGTATTGCTAGGACCCCTTTATTAGTAGTTATCTCCGTCACTGTTGCTGATGTACTAACAGCCTTTATCATTGGTGAACCGAACAAGTAATTGACCATGCAATATCGTGAACCAGAGAATCAGAGAAAAAATATCTTACTTTTGTTTGGTCTGGGAACCCTAGGGCTAAATACTCTTGTTCTACTATTACTTTTTTTTAACCAAACCTTTTTACAACAACTCAGCCTCGCACTAACTCCACAAAGTTTAATAGAATTAACCGATGGCCGCGCAATTACCGCAGATCCTCAAGCTAATTTAGAGCGAGAACCCGCAACTATTTCCCGCTTCGTCGGTGAAAGTCTAACCTTAATGTTGACTTCATCGCCTCGACTAAGATCTATTCAAGCTCTAGCGACCACTTCTCCCTTATTGTCTGTAAACTTAAAAGAGAAATTTACAGAAAGAATATTAAAACAACAACGAGCACTGCGCTTAAGATTAGGAGATCGCAACATAGAAACTGTGCTGGTGATAGAAAGAATTTCTCAACCCATTAAAATAGAAGCAGGGCAATGGAAAGTTCAGGTACTAGCTCATCAATTGCTGTTTAGCCAATCTGACTTATTGGGAAAATCTCTACCTTTTAACCAGTTAATTGGGGTTCGTGCCACCAATAAAAATCAAATTTCATTATCCGATAAACCCCGTTCCTTAGATTTAGCGACTTACCGCCAGGGTGAAGCAAGATTAGAAATCTTTGATATCTGTGCGATAGAAGAGAAAAACTGTTCCCTAAACCTTCAAAATAATCAACCTTAGTAACCTGTCTTAAAACAACCATGAAGCGATTTTCTAGCTCGGTCCAAACCTCTTTAGATTCTATTGTAGATACCACTGAAGATCCCACAAAGGATCTTTCGGACTGGGAATTAAAAATGTCAAAGTTAATGGGACTCAATAGCGAAGAGTCAATAGATGCAGAGAATAATACTAATCTTGCTCAGGAAGAACCCTTCAATTTGTTAGCCACTGACTCACCCCAGGAATCTCGCACAGAACAACCAATCTCGGCTAATCCCTTAGCTAAACTTGGACTAGTAGCAACCGTTACCCTAGGGATAGTAGTCTTGGCTGGTGTCTTTTTATCCCAGATTATCAATGGAGGTCATCGCCCCGCGAACCAGGGTAAATCTTTAGCATTAGAACAGAAAGCCCCAGCAAAAAGCGAATCTCAAGAACTCGCAACACAAGTAGAGGAACTAAAAACAAAGTTAGCCCTCTCTGGGCAAATAGAAGCAATGAAAGCAGCCCAAGAAACACTCAGGAGAACGCCAAGAACAGTCAGTGTTTCTCCCTTCAAAACACCAATCGCCGCTACCGGGAGTGTAAAAATTGTCTATGTCCCTAAGACTAAGATAGTAACTGTTGAGCGGATTGTTAAAGTCCCCCAACCTAGAAATTCTCAACCAGCCCTCGTTAGCAGAGCAATAGCCCAGCCAATCCCAGCCAAGTCAACTAATCAACCGAAGATTAACCCCACAGCCCCTCAAGAGCCTTCTGTTGTTGCCACAAGTCCTGAACCAGTGGCTACCCCTTCATCGCTTAAACAGGTAAGTAACCCAATCCTGGCTAATTCAGTCCCTAATAAGATAGAAGAGGTAAAAAGTTCTATTCCAGCGGGAACCACCGTTAAAGCGGTCTTAGCGACTTCTGTCTTTGGGGAAACAACTATTTCAGCTAATAACACTTCAAATGAGAAGGAAAAAAATATCTTTGTTGTCCGCCTAATAGAGCCTTTAAAGTCGATAGATGGAGTGATTGTATTTCCAGAAAATACGGAATTGTTAACAGAAATTAATACACTTTCAGAGCAGGGCTTATTACAGTTAAACGTGCTCAAAGTAGTCAGAAAAAATAATGCGGCTTTAACAGAAATGAGTTTACCTAAAAATGCCCTGACCATTAGCAGTGTTGAAGGTAAACCTCTAATTGCCAGTCAACATCCTAATCAATCCTCCGCTGTTGCCGGGCTGGATGTAGGTTTATTTTTCTTGGGAGGTCTTAGTAAAATAGCCGAACTGACTAATCGTACTCAGGCGCAAGTTGTCACATCCAATGCTGCAGGAAGTGTGATCACCAATGCCAATCCTAAAAACAATATCGTGGCAGGCTTCATTGAAGGTGGCTCTAGTTCTGTAGTTCCTCAAATTGCCCAACGCAATCAACAGGCGATTTCCACTATGACACAGCGCACTAATATTTGGTTTATACCTGCCGAAACTCAAGTTGAAGTCCATGTCAATCAATTGTTACAGTTTTAGCTGATCAGGGTAGAGAATTAAAAAATATATGCAAATTTATAGATTACCAATATTAGCGGAAACTGGTATTAGTGATATTTTCAACCAGGGAGCAACAACGGCTCAAAGTATTGCTCAAAGTTGGGATAATCAATGGCTAAATTTACTACAAAACAACACTAGTGATAATATCTATCGTTCTTTGACTAATTTAGGAATCTTTTTTGCTGTAGGGACATTTTTATTTTTTATGATGCAATGGCTCAAGGATTTAATCTATAGTGAATATTCCCGTCCGATATCAGCTTTGATTTGGCCTTTTCTAGTAATTATACTTTTAAACAATACAGGAAATGGCAGTATTCTATCTACTCTAACCTTGAGTGTTAGAAATTTTTTGAATACAGTAAATCAGCAAGTTGTGACAAATGCTAATGTAAATCAAACCTATCAGCAAGTCTTAAATATGAGTGTTGCAGAGGAATTTGCCGGATCTTTACTACGTCCCTGTGAGTCATTAACTGGAGAAAAACAAGCTCAATGCTTCTCACAAGCTAATAGTAAAGCTAAGATACTCTGGCAAGAATATCGTAATTTGTATGGGGATAAAGTTTGGATTACTCGCTTAGAAACTAAAGTTAATCAAATTACCTATAACACAGGAAATATATCAGATCTGAGTTTTAATGCTTTAATAGGCTCCACTACAGGAACCAGTATCAAAAGCTTTTTAATTTCTTTGCAATATGCTTTTCAAAATTCAATCGAAGCTACTATGTTACTGATAGCAGCCTTAGGACCTATAGCTGTGGGAGGTTCTTTATTACCTGTGGCAGGAAAGCCTATTTTTGCCTGGATGATCGGATTTTTTTCTTTAGGAATTGCTAAGATTTCTTTTAATATTATGGCTATTTTAACAGCAGCCGTGATTATGAATGGTCCAGGAGAAGATCTCAATTCTGAACCAGATCTGATGTGGTTTATGATTTTTTTAGGCATTCTAGCTCCTCTGATTTCCTTCGGTCTGGCAGCAGTAGGAGGATTTGCAGTTTTTAATGCCATTATTAATGCTAATTTTGGAGTTAGAGAGAGAATATAAAAAAGCCTATTTAATCAGGAATAAAAAAGTTGTGAGTTTGCTACAAAAGAAGAAAAAAACCATTAACTTGTTAACATTTTTGGCAATTGCTGGCTCTGGCTTACACCTTTTAGTGTTACTGATTTTAATTATTCAAGGTATTAAAATTCGCCAATTGAGTTTAAGACAACCTCCCAATTTTGTAGAACTTATCAACGGAAAAAGAATTGCTATTCAGGATAATTTAGACAGAGATCCCGAAGATATTCGAGAATTTGTCAGAAAAACAATGACTCTTATGTTTAACTGGTCAGGTGTTCTGTCGCCTCAAACCCTAGAAGAAGTAACTCAGCCTAAAAAAGACCAAGGCATCCTCATTCCCACTCCACAAGGGGGTAATCAGAAAGTGACGACCAGTAGTTGGATAGCCAGTTTTGCCTTATCAGAAGACTTCCGTAAAGGGTTTCTACGTGAAATTGCTGCAATAACTCCTCTTGAAGTTTTTGCAGGTTCTCCTGCTCAAAAAATTTCAGCACAATTAATGATTAAACGGATTAATCCTCCTGAATTGATTACTGCAGGAAAGTGGCGAGTCACCATTGTAGCTGACCTGATTCAAACTAAGTTAGCTGACGGACGCAGAATCATCATCCCCTTCAATAAAGATTTGCTAGTTAGGGCTGTAGATTATTTTCCCTATACTTCAATCAATGATCTTACAAATTTACAAAAAGCCATTTATAGTACACGAGCGGCTCAATTAGAAGTCTATGAGATTAGGAATTTAAGTTTACTAGACAACTAGAAAAACAGTTAGGTGGTGGGTTAATTAGGCAAATGTCACGTTATGATTGCTAGATGAGAGCATTCACCTAAAAATTCCTATGCCTCAAGAGAGAGAATCGGAATTTCGCCCCGTCAATCAAATCTTAGGATCTCAGCCTTCTCTAGGACCTATCCCAGCAGATCAGATCATTCCTTGGACAGTAATCGCCTTAAGTGTTTACATGGTTATGAATGGTTTCTTGGGCGGTCTATTCCCAGATGATTTCCAAAAATGGCTATGGACAGGACTTATGACGGTGTGGGGAATGGCGACTTGGTGGATCTTGACAGGGGGTAAGAGTTGGCGTTTTTTAAGCAAATTGATTGGTGTTCCCACTTGGACAAGAGGCTTTGCGCGATATCAAAGCTGGTTGGAAATTAAGCATGAAGGAAAAAGTAGGCAAAAAAAGCAGCGCCTCAGGCAAAAATGAAACTCGATTAACCCCCTTTGAAGATGCTTTACACTTGGCTACCATGCTGCGTATAGCTTTGGATGGCCGCGATCTTGGCGCTTATATATTAAATAAAAGCGGTCAAAAAGATGATCTCTGCTTTGTCTTTGGCTTTGACTGTCGGGGTATTCATACCACTTTAACAGCAGAACAAATTGAAACTGTCTTCAATAATCTTGAAGCTGGTTTAAAAGACCTTCCTCTTGATGAGAAAATTACTTTTCATTTAGGATTTGTGGGATCAGATAAACATAGGCAAAATCAACTCTCATCCCTAATTAAAAAGGCTCCTTCTAGGGATATCAAATACCTATTAATGTCAGAAAGAGCTAGAACCAAAGAACTGCATAATGCTGGTCTTCGTAAAGCAAAATTTCTCAGAATTTATGTTACTTATACGATTCAAACTAATGCTACTCATACAGAAGATTGGGTTGAAAAACTATTAGTAAACCTGGAGTTATCTTGGCTAAAATTCAAAGGAAAACTAACAGAAGTTGAAAATCAACAGATGGAGACTCTGATCGGTAATGCTTATAAACAAGGATTTTGCCGATGGGAACAAATACTCGCTAACCAAATGGGTTTAGATGTCAGGGCATTAACCGCAAAAGAGCTTTGGGCAGACATTTGGCGACGGTTTAATTCGACGACTCCTATCGAAATTCCCCAATTGATGACCCTAGATGAAAATGGACTATCTGAAGAGGTTTATTCAGATTTAACTAGTAGTAAACTCCTTCTAGATAATCTTCACAGTACCACATTGTTAATGGAATCAGATATTCCTTGTGCTGATCGTCGTTGGGTACATCTCAATAATAAGTATATAGGTGTATTGACTTTTCTGGAAAAGCCAGGAGGTTGGCCTAATAAAACGTCTCAACTGCGTTATCTATGGGAATTAATAGCTAGAGAAGCAGTGGTGGATACAGAAATTTTTTGCCAGTTAACAGCAGCTAATCCAACTTTAGTTAAAACAACCTTGCAAAGAGTTTTAAAACAGTCCAATATGACAGCCATGATGGCGCAAGAAAAAAATCGAACTATCGATGTCAATGCTCAATTGAAGTTGCGTAAATCTGTAGCTGCTCAAGAAGAACTCTATGAGGGGGCAGTACCTATCTATAATGGTATCGCTATCTTAGTGCATCGTTCTAATTTGAAACAATTGGATCAGGCAATTAGATATATTGAAAATTGTTTTCAACGTCCCGCTCAAGTGCTCAGAGAAACAGAATATGCTTGGAAAATCTGGTTACAAACCCTACCGATTGTTTATGAAGGATTATTGACAAAACCCTTTAATCGCCGTCAACTGTATCTAACCAGTGAAGTACCTGGCTTAATGCCCCTAGTTCTAACCAAAAAAGGAGACGAGAGAGGCTTTGAATTGATTACAGAAGAGGGTGGAACACCGATCCATCTGGACTTATTTAACCAACATAAAAATTTAGCCCTCTTTGCCACTACTCGTGCTGGTAAATCTGTTCTAGTTTCAGGTATTTTAACCCAGGCCTTGGCTCATGGCATTCCCATAGTTGCTCTAGATTTTCCTAAACCAGATGGGACATCTACCTTCACCGACTATACAGAATTTATGGGAAAAAATGGCGCTTATTTTGATATCTCTAAACAAGCTAATAACTTATTTGAACAACCTGATTTACGTTTGTTAAGTCCCGAACAACAGAAAGACCGACTACTAGATTATGTAGCTTTCCTAGAATCTGCCTTGATGACAATGGTTTTAGGTTCTTCTAGCAGTGAAAGTCAGTTAATGTCTCAAACTATTCGTTCTCTGTTGAATTTAGCTTTAAGTGCTTTTTTTGCTGATGAGATCATCCAAAAGCGTTATCAAGCAGCCATCAAAGAAGGCTTTGGCAGTTTAGACTGGCAGAACACCCCAACACTCAAAGATTTTCTGATCTTCTGCTCACCAGAGCATCTTTTATTAGAATCAATAGGGGGGAAAGTGGAAGAAGCGCTCAATTACATTCAATTACGTTTAAGATTTTGGCTTTCCAGTCGGGTTGGTAAAGCGATTTCCCTGCCCTCTAGTTTTTCTACTGATGCCCCCTTATTAGTGTTTGCGCTGCGCAATCTCACCGATAATGAAGATGCAGCCATTCTCTCTTTAAGTGCCTATTCTGCAGCCTTACGTCGTGCCCTTAGTCATCCTGCTTCTATCTTTTTTATCGACGAAGCCCCCATTCTCTTTGAGTTTGACCAGATTGCCGATTTAGTGGGGAGAATTTGTGCTAATGGAGCCAAAGCAGGGATTAGGGTTATTTTATCTGGTCAAGACCCCGATACCATCGCTCAATCTAAAGCAGCTTCTAAAATTTTACAAAACTTAACAACCCGATTAATTGGGCGCATTCAACCTGTAGCCATTGACAGTTTTGTAAGGATCTTAAAATACCCTCGTGAAATAATCGCGCGCAATGCTTCAGAGAGTTTTTTCCCACGCAAAGAAGGGGTATATAGTCAGTGGTTACTAGATGATAATGGTGTGTATACCTTCTGTCGCTATTATCCGGGTTATGAACAATTAGCGATTGTGGCAAACAATCCTAACGAACAAGCAGCCCGTCAAAAAGCACTGCAGCAATATAATGATAAATATGAAGCTATCTCAGCTTTTGCTCGTCAATTACTTGCTTCATTAAAAGGGAGTTAAATAGATGAAACGACTTTTACTTACAACCCTTTCATTGACAATAATAATCACTCTTCCTGCTTTAGCTGATTTAGGGCAAGTTTTGACAGATTTTCGTGGTTATTCAGCAGATTTACAGAACTATCTGAGAACTAATTTTAATAAAACCTTTAATTCTGCAGGCTCTCCTACACAAATTACTTTTGTTGAAACCACCGGAGAACTTAATTTACCTAATCCTCTTCTAATGGGTGAAAACCTTTATAACTATTTAACAATCTATTCTCGCTCTGATCGATTTGAAAATAATCCAACAGTCCTCTCGGTTGGAGTAGAAAACGAAATAAACCGACTAATTACCCTTAGTTCGGTTAGTGGAATTCTCGGCAACAATGGACAGTTGAGAATTAAAAATAAGTTACAAAATACAGAAAAATCTTTAAATAATATTAATGCCTCGACACAACAAGCTAATAATTTGATCAAGGACTTACAAGATCTACTTTTAGGAATTACTGGAACAACAGGGATTATTTCTCCTCTGATCACGAGTAAGATTAATGGCAATCAAGCTAATTTACAACTACAAGCGATTAAAATTGAAGCAGAACAAGCTAAAATGACCGGGGAAATCTTGCAAGGAACTCTACAAATAAATCAATCTCTACAGTATCAAAACCTAAATCTGGCTAATATATCTCAACAGATAGAAGTTGCTAACCGCAGTCAAAGAGTCACATCATCAGCAGAGGCAGCTAGGCTTTTACGCGCAACTACTCAAATGGATTTATTAGGTGGTAAAATCGAGCGTTAATCTCACTCAAGCCTGTTGATGATCAGAAGCTAAACGAATACCTGTAAATTGCCAACGGGTGTAAGCTGGAAAGAAATTTCGATAAGTTGGACGAATATGACTTTCTGAGGTGATGCAGGAACCACCTCTCAAAACCATCTGGTTGCACATAAATTTACCGTTATATTCCCCTATAGCACCTTTTGCTGGACGATATCCTCGATAGGGTAGGTAAGCGCTACTTGTCCATTCCCAGACATCTCCATATAATTGTTGTAGTCCTTGACTATTACTTTTAGCTGGTATCGGATGGAGATAATCACTTTCTAAAAAGTTACCAGTAGGAGGTTCTAAAATAGCTGCTTTTTCCCATTCTGCCTCTGTGGGAAGGCGATATCCTCTCCACTGTGCATAAGCATCAGCTTCATAGAAACTCACATGACAAACTGGTTCATTTAGTTTAAGTATCTCTAACCCCCCCAGGGTCATTACCCACCAGTGACCTTCTATTTTTTCCCAGTAGAGAGGTGCTTGAATATCTTCTTTTTGCAGTAACATCCAGCCTTCGGAAAGCCAATATTGAGGTTTTTGATAACCCTCTGCTTCTATAAATTCTAAATACTCACCATTAGTAACTAGACGATCCGCTAAACGATAATTTGATAAGTAGACTGTATGAGATGGACTTTCATTATCAAAGGCGAAAGTATCTCCAGTATGTCCAATTTCAGATAGTCCTCCTGCATACTCTAGCCATTCTAGAAGACCAGTAGAGGAATTACTATCTCTAATGGGTAAATCATCTCGATAAGCTGGACGTAAAGGATTAGTTGCTAGGATGTGTTTAATATCAGTTAAGAGTAACTCTTGATGTTGTTGTTCATGATGCAGTCCTAAAATAACTAGCTCTTCAATTTCTGGGTTACTCTTTTCTAGAAGAGACTGCATTGCTTTATCTACATAAGCCCGATATTGATATACTTCGAGTACTGTAGGACGTGAAATTAAGCCTCTTTTAGGACGTGGATGACGTTCTCCTACTGCTTCATAGTAAGAATTAAAGAGATAGTTATAACGGGGATGAAAGACTTGATAACCCTGAAAATAGGGAATAAGTATAAAAGTTTCAAAAAACCAACTAGTATGACCTAGATGCCATTTGGGAGGACTGACATCTGGCATAGTCTGAATAACATAGTCTTCTATCTGTAGGGGTTGACAGATGCTTTCACTGACTTGACGAACTTTTTGATAGTGTTCTAGGAGTCTTGAGATGGTTTTTACTATCATTGTTGAACTTTTATTTTAGAAGACGGCTTGTACTGTATTTCATTATACTGAGAAAAACCAAACCAGGGAAAATTGTCAGCTATTATCTATAATCTTTTATAATAGAACTGATATCCTATAATTTTAGGAACTCTGAGATTATGACCTTAGAAACTAAAAATCAATTAAATCCTCAACCAATAGTCGAAGAATGGACTCCACCTTTACCACCGACAGATTTAATCTTTGATGATGGAGAACCGATGGAAACTTACCGTCACCGTCTGGCCATGAATCTCCTCATAGACTCTCTAGACCAAGCTTATAGAGACCGTGAGGATTATTTTGTCGGGGGCAATATGTTCATCTACTATAGTAGTACTCAAGCGCGCAATAGAGACTTTCGTGGCCCTGATTTTTTTGCCGTCTTGAATGTCCAGCAGAAAAGTACACGTCAAGGCTGGGTAGTCTGGGAAGAAGAGGGACGTTATCCTGATGTCATTGTCGAGTTAACCTCTCCTAGTACTGCAGCAGAGGACTTGGGTAGGAAAAAAGAGATCTATGAACAGATTTTTAAAACTCCTGATTATTTTATCTATAATCCCTTTAATCCTAATTCTCTCAGGGGTTGGCGTTTAGGTAAGCATTTCAAGTATGAGGAATTATCGCCTAATGAACAGGGTTGGTTATGGTCTGAGTCCTTGGGTCTGTGGTTGGGTACATGGCCAGGTCTTCTTAAACAAGATCAGGCTTATTGGTTAAGATTCTATACTATAGACGGTCAATTAGTACCTTTACCTGAAGAGTTTGAACGTTTACGCGCAGAACAAGAACGTTTACGCGCAGAACAAGAACGTTTACGCGCAGAACAAGAACGTTTACGCGCAGAACAAGAACGAGAAAAGTCAGCACGTTTAGCAGCTAAACTGAGAGAATTAGGCCTAGATCCTGAGACTATCTAACCCTTGATTATTCCCCTAGTCTTGCTTATTTAAGGTCTATCTAGGGGATCTATTCGAGACAACCCAAAATTAGACCATATAGCAGCTAAACTAAGATAATTAGGTAAAAGCCTTATTCTATTTAATAAATTATAAAATTTTTAGATTTGTCTTAGGAAAATTATGTCATTTGTCGGTTTACATATTCATAGTGATTATAGCCTATTAGATGGCGCTTCACAATTAGGACCTTTAATTGATCGAGCTATTGAGTTAGGAATGCCAGCTATTGCTTTAACAGATCATGGTGTTATGTATGGCGCTATTGAGCTTTTAAAAATCTGTAGAAATAAAAATATTAAACCAATTATAGGCAATGAAATGTATGTCTTGAATGGAGATATTCAAGCGCAAGAACGCTGCCGGAAGTATCACCAAGTTGTTTTAGCAAAGAATACCCAAGGCTATAAAAATCTAGTCAAACTAACTACAATTTCTCACTTACAAGGAATGCAAGGAAAAGGTATTTTTTCTCGTCCTTGCATTAATAAAGAACTGCTGAAAGAATATCATCAAGGCTTAATTATAACCAGTGGTTGTATGGCTGGAGAAGTGCCACAAAATATCTTAGATGGTAAAATCAAAGATGCTATTGAAGTAGCTAAATGGTATCAAAATATATTTCAAGATGACTATTATTTAGAACTTCAAGATCATGGTTCAGCCACAGATAGAATTATCAATGTAGAATTAGTTAAAATTGCCCGTAAGTTAAATATTAAAATAATTGCTACTAATGATTCACATTATATATCTTGTTACGATGTAGAAGCTCATGATGCACTATTATGTATTCAAACAAATAAACTAATTACTGAAGAGAAAAGACTGCGTTACAGTGGAACAGAATACTTAAAGTCTGCTGAAGAAATGAAATTACTCTTTAGGGATCATCTCGAAGATGAAGTGATAGAAGAGTCAATCGCTAATACTGTAGAAGTTGCCGAAAAAATTGAACCTTATAAAATAATGGGTGAACCTCGTATTCCTAATTATCCGGTTCCTTCTGGACATAATGCAGATACTTATGTAGAAGAACTGGCTATGAAAGGACTATTAGAACGCCTAAAATCTCACAG
>CASBQB010000413.1 GCA_949127655.1 Chroococcales cyanobacterium PMM_0086
GCTATCATCCACAATGTCAGAGAAATTACAGGTTTTCTCTCGCCGAAGACTCAATTAATGGCAGTCATTAAAGCAGATGCTTATGGACATGGTGCGGTTGCTGTCGCTAAAACTGTTTTAAGCGCTGGTGCAACTTGGTTGGCTATTGCTACTCTGTCTGAAGGTATTGAACTTAGAGAGGCAGGTATTACAGCACCTATTTTAGTACTGGGAGCACTCCATACATCAGAAGAGGTCTCAGCTTTGGTTTATTGGGACTTACAACCAACTCTCTGCAATCTAGAACAGGCCTTAGTTTTTTCTGCTCAGGTCACCCAACTAGCAAAAACCCTACACGTTCATCTTAAAATAGACACAGGGATGTCTCGTCTAGGTACCTATTGGGGGGATACCTTAGAATTTGTTCAGTCCGTCAAGGCTTTACCTGGCTTAAAAATTGCCAGTCTATATTCTCATTTTGCCACGGCTGATGATCCTAATCCAGCCATTATGCAACAGCAAAAAGCCCGTTTTGAAACAGCGATAAAAGGACTCTCGGACGCTGGTCTGGAAATTCCGCCTCTCCACTTTGCCAATAGTGCAGCTACCTTAACTGATTCTAGTTTACACTATGATTTCTGTAGAGTCGGTTTAGCCCTTTATGGACTTTATCCTGCGGCACATTTAGAGTCACAACTTAACTTACATTCTGTTCTGCAAGTTAAAGCAAGAATTACCCAAGTTAAATCTATTTCAGCAGGAACGGGAGTAAGTTATGGACATCAATTTATTACAGATAAACCTTTACAAGTTGCTACGGTTGGGATAGGTTATGCTGATGGAGTACCCCGCAATCTTTCTAATAAATTAAAAGTTCTTTTAAGGGGTCAATGGGTGCAGCAAATTGGCGCTATTACGATGGATCAATTAATGTTAGATGTCACTGATTTAGATAATGTTCAGCCCGGAGAAATCATTACTTTAATTGGTAATGATGGAGAGCTAAATATCTCGGCTCAAGATTGGGCAAATCAGTTAGGCACTATCTCTTGGGAGATTCTCTGTAGTTTTAACCACCGTCTACCTAGAGTTAATTTAGGTTTTAGTTAAGACAAAAACACTCCCTTCATTGCCGCGTCCTATGCGCATATCTTCATCTAAATAAGTTACATCTAACCAGCCCTTTTGTTCACGATTATTAATAGAAAAATCTAAAGGTGGAAACTTTTTATTACTCTCTATATCTTGAATGAATTGACCAGGAGACTGATAGTTGATAAATCCTTGCAGTGCGATAATAGATCGCTCAAAATTAACCTTCACTCTGTTATTAGAAAGAGGATGAAAATTAGCCGTTACACTGACAATACTTTCTAATAAAGGAAGACCTTGTAATTCAGCAATATTGTAAATTTTAGCCCCCTGCATCCGAATAGCTTGATAGATTTGTCCTAATTTAAAAGCAGGAAAGCGATCAAGTCCAAGAAGACCTTGACTAGTAGTATAAAGTAAGCGCCAGTCCCCGTCTAGTAAAGCTGTAGCCTCTAGGGGAAGGGGAGTAGGGTTAAGACTCTCTAGGTGTTCAATGGCTGTTTGAATCTTGGTTTTGTCAGTGGCTAAAAGACCTCGGTTGGTACCGGCAATAAGGGCTAAAAGTTGGGCTTTTTCATTCATTTTGCTACCTTTATTTTTGGTTTTACCAGATATTCTTCTTTAGTCTACAATAGTAAATCTGTGATCTAGTGTAAAAAGTTATGTATAATCCCTCAGTACGTCAAGAAGCTCGTTATGAACCTGCATCTGTAATTCCGCTCAAAACAAACTCTTCGATCATAGAATGGTTGCGCAATAGTGGCCGAATGATGCCCCGCGATAAAGAAGAAGGGGAAAAAGATGTGGTGCTTATAGAAGAGGATATAGATATCTCTGGCTTAATTGATGATGAATCAGTCTATGATGATGATCTAGATTTAGGCTTAGATGATGATCTCGATGAGGAACCTTAAAGCCGTAAATTTACTCTTCTAGAAAGACCTGTAGAAAACTCTGTAGAATCATGGTAGATGCTAAAATTGCTGCTTCTTCTCCCAGCCTCATAAAACCTACAGGAACTGTTTTATTAGTCCTGCTGACTGTAATAATATATGGGTTAGTTTTGGGAGTCTCTCCCTCGCTAGTCCCAACTTTACTCATTCCTCTAACCATCAGTGCTGTAATTAGTGCAGGTTTGGGTTATTTAGTTATTCCAGCTTTAAGACGGCTTAAAACAGTCCAGGTTATTCAGGAAGATGGCCCACAAACTCACCTTAAAAAAGCTGGAACCCCAACCATGGGGGGTATCTTTTTTGTCCCTACAGCTTTAATTGTCTCTCTAGTGGCTTCTAAATTCAATCTAGAGGTGGTCGCAGTCTCTCTAACGACGGGTGGCTATTTTACTATCGGCTGGGTCGATGATTGGCAAATATTGCGGCAACAGTCAAATAAGGGAATCTCTCCTAAAATGAAGCTGGTTTTACAAATTGTCGTTGCTGTAGTTTATCTACTGTGGTTATTCCAGAGTCAATCAGATCATTTAGAAGAGTTTACCCAAGTTGTCTTATTTAGTTCATTTATACTTACTTTGGGGCTGTTGTTTTGGCCTTTAGCTGTCTTTGCTATGACTGCAGAAAGTAATGCTACTAACTTAACTGATGGAGTAGATGGGTTAGCAGGAGGAACTGCAGCTATCGCCTTGACTGGCCTAGGTTTACTCATTGTCCCAACACATTTAGAATTAGCCATCTTTTGTGTCTCTTTGGCTGGTAGCTGTTTAGGATTCATTTTACATAATCGGAACCCGGCCAAGGTCTTTATGGGCGACACTGGATCTCTTGCACTAGGAGGGGCTTTGGCTGCGGTCGCCATTCTAACTGGGAAGTTGTGGGGTTTATTTTTAATTAGTGGGATTTTCTTTATTGAGTCTGTCAGTGTAATTGCCCAAGTTAGCTATTATAAAGCAACTAAAGGGACTGATGGGAAAGGAAAGCGGCTCTTTAAAATGGCTCCTCTTCACCATCACTTAGAGTTGAGTGGTTGGGCAGAAACACAAGTTGTTGGGGTATTTTATTTGGTTAATACAGTTTTGGTGATTTTAGCTATTGTAACCAAGTGAGTTACCTGTTGAAGTGCCTAGGATTGCTGTAATAATTAGAAAAAGGTGCGCTATTGCGAACCCCTACGCTACATTAGAATTAGAAGTTACGAAAGCCACCATTATTCCAAGTAGAGGCCCCCCCATTGCGCCAGCCTGATCCCCCATTGTACCAGCCTGATGAACCAGGATTGCGCAAGCGTACGCTATTATTGCGCCAGCGTGCACGGCCTTTGTTATTCCAGCGCATACCATCATCACGTAAGCTATTGTTAAAGTTCTGAAAACTGGGTTTTTTATTGATAAATTCTATGTCACGATTACGGCTATTGGAGAAAGTGCCTGCAATGTAGAGTAATTATCAGGAAAATGGGTAAAAACCCCGTCCTTCTAGGACGGCTTTAAATTAATCTCTAGCTTTCTAATAAACTCTCTTAATACATCAGTCTTTGTTCTTTTTGTCTTTCTACAGTACTTCTCTAGAATTTCTTTCTCTTCATCTGAAACAATTAAATCTAGTCTTTTCATGGCTATTTACTTGCATATTGTGTATAATGATAGCATGAAAGCAAGATTTAAGTACCGTATCTATCCAACAGTCCAACAAAAAACAGCTCTTTCTCAATTATTTGGCTGTTGTAGAGTAGTTTGGAATGTATCTTTAGCTTTCTGTCAGGAACAATATATCAAAGGAGAAAAGAAACCTAAAGATACAGAATTAATTAAACGATTAACTCACATTAAGAAGACAAAAGAACGTGAATGGCTATCTCAAGTTTCATCTGTTCCCTTACAACAATCTATTAGAGATTTAGGAGTAGCTTATAGTAACTTTTTCGATTCTCATAAAGGTAAGAGAAAAGGTAAAAAAGTCAGACCACCTAAGTTTAAGAAGCGTAGAGGATATCAAACTGCTAAGTTTACTGATAACGCTTTTAAAGTTTTACCCGATAAAGTATACTTAGCTAAAATAGGCAAGTTAGATATTGTTTGGAGTCGTGAACTTCCCTCTATTCCATCTTCTGTAACTGTAATTAAAGATGCTGCTAATAGGTACTTCTTGAGTTTTGTAGTAGAAATTAATCCTAATAAATTACCAGATAATGGGAAGTCAGTAGGCATCGACCTTGGGATTACCGACTTTGCTACTTTATCTACAGGTGAAAAGATTAAAGCACCTAAGCCTCTTAAGAAAGAACTTAAGAAA
>CASBQB010000414.1 GCA_949127655.1 Chroococcales cyanobacterium PMM_0086
GTAAGAGTGTTAGGATATCGAACATGGGCTGGTTGTGGTTTTTGAGTTTTTGTTTGGGAAGACTATAACTCTACTACATCAGCCCTCTTTTCATACTCTTTTTTTGGCTAAGGTATTGCTAAAAAGAACCCCTCCCTCTTTATGGCTGTAGAGACAAGAAGAACCTGGAGAATGTCCAGGAGTCCAAATACCTCTTAAACCCTCTTTAAGCTCTATTTCTCGCTTAAAGGTAGTCAGTTTAACTTCAGGAAGGAGATAGGCTTCTTGTTCTTGAATAAGTACCTCACAACCTAGAAAGCTTTGCATTTGTTTAACTTGTTTGCCTATTCCCCCGCGATGGGTAAGATATAACCAACTTACACCCCCCTGCTGGCTCAAAAACTCCTGATTTACTTCCTGCCAAAGAGGACAATCTACCAAGATGTTACCTGTATTTTCTACAATAAGATAAGAAGTACCACCTAAAGTATCTCTTGAAGGATTAAAGGCATAAATTTCTGGCAAAACCAGACGAGGTGTTTTAATATTTGGTTCTCTCTGCATTTAAAATCTGTTTAAAGTAACTCTTTACTATAGCCTAACTATCTAATTATAATTCTTATGTTGGACTGGATCATTTTTTTAACACTTCTTGGTATATTCACTCAGTACCTTGTTAAGCGCCATATTGCAACTGTTACAACTACTCCAGCAAGTATATTTTGGTGGATCTTAATGCTGCCAGCCTTTGTTTTAACCGGTTGGTTTGGGGTGATGGGAATTCGTACTCCCCCACCGACCCCTATGGTCTTAATTCTATTTACCTTCTCTTTATTTTCTTCTCTTTGGTTAATGGGACGAGGACGAATAGAGGCTAAATCTAAACTAGCTCAGTTAACACCAACTAATCCTATTAATGACCAAGAAGAAACTACTCTGAGAAATTGTTTTCCTTGGGCTATTTATTATCTAGAGCATTTAGACTATAAGCCTCAAGCTATTCTCTGTCGCGGCCGCTTGAGAACTAATTCAGAAGAAGCCTATAAAACTATTAAAAAAAATATTGAACAGGCTTTTCAAGAGCGCTTTCTAGTCTTGTTTCAAGATAGCACCAGAGGACCTTTTTTCGCTCTAGTTCCTAACCCTCTACTCACTCAACAAGACGAAAAGCAACAATTGTACCGTTCTTCTCTACTCACTCAACAAGACGAAAAGCAAGAATTGTACCGTCCTTTTTTCGCCTTGTTTTTATTACTATTAACTTTATTAACAACAACAGTTGCTGGAGTAGAAATCAGTGGTGCTAATATTAAAGATTTAGAAAATAACCTTGCACTTTTTCCACAAGGATTACCTTATAGTCTAGGTTTAATGGCAATTTTGGGCACACATGAATTGGGACATTACTTCACAGCAATTCGCTATAAAATAAAAACTACTCTTCCTTATTTTATCCCGATTCCCTTGTTCTTAGGTACCTTTGGAGCCTTCATTCAGATGCGTTCTTTTATACCAAATAGACGTGCTCTTTTTGATGTTTCGATAGCTGGACCGATTGCCGGTTTTGTAATAACTATACCCATTCTTTTGTGGGGTTTATCTCTCTCAAGCGTTGTGGAATTTACCAAAAGCAGCATACTAGATTTTAAAGCGCTAGATCCTCGCTTCTCTCTACTACTGTGTCTATTGAGTAAAGCAGCATTGGGATCAGCATTAACAACAGGAAAAGCCATTGCATTGCACCCCTTAGCAGTAGCTGGTTACATTGGGTTGATGATCACTGCCTTAAACCTACTGCCAGTCGGACAGCTAGATGGAGGTCACATCGTTCATGCTATGTACGGACAACGTACTGCGGCGATAGTTGGGCGGATAACTCGCTTCTTGATCTTCTTGTTAGCTGTGGGTCGTCCTGAGTTGATTCTCTGGGCAATCTTACTCTTTCTTTTTCCTATAGTAGATCAACCTGCTCTCAATGATGTCTCAGAATTGAATAATTGGCGAGATTTTTTAGGTTTAACTTCTCTAGCACTACTTATGACTATTCTTTTACCTGTTCCAGGTGTGGTTACACAGTGGTTAGGGATTTAGTTAAAAAATAATTCAAGAGTTTCTAGCAGAGGCGAAGTTACATCTAAAGTGATGACAGCCTTTCTAGAAAAATCAGGGGTATAGAGTAACTGAAGATGAATTGATTGAGGAGGTTGATAGGGTAGGCGATCACTCCATTCAATAACCATTAATCCTGGAGTTACTTCAAGACCTGACCAATAACTTTCTAAATGGAGAGACTCTACTTGGTCAGGTTCTAAACGATACAAATCTAAGTGATAGAGAGGAATACGCCCTTCTAGATACTCACAGATTAAAGTAAAAGTCGGACTGACAATCAGATCATCAATATCTAGACCCTGACCAATTCCTTGAACTAGCGTTGTCTTACCTGCCCCTAGATCACCTTCTAGCAGAAGAACGGTACCAGGTTTTACTACCCTACCTAAAGACCTGCCTAAAGCGATTGTAGCCTCAGCATCAATTAAATCGAGAGATATTTTTTTGACGGAGGACATAATCTAATAATCCCTCACAACTATCTAAGAGTAAATCAACTACAGTATTAAAACCAGCATCTCCCCCAAAATAAGGATCAGGGACTTCTTTAAAAGAATGTCGAGTAGCAAAATCACACATCAGTTTAACCTTATCCTGATAGCTTCCTTGAACATCCAGAGAGAGAATAGACTGATAGTTACTGGTATCCATAGCTAAAATCAGGTCAAACTCAGTAAAGTCGCTTACTTCAAACTGTCTAGCTTGTCCTTGAGTGGGTAGATTACGACTTTTTAGGGTAGAGATCATCCTTTGATCTGGTGGATAGCCAATATGATAGTTAGAGGTTCCTGCAGAATCACAGAAGATTACATTCTCTAACCCTTTCTCTTGAATCAAATGATTCATAATATTCTCAGCCGCCGGAGAACGACAGATATTACCGAGACAGACGAACAATAGTTTATAGGTCATGGGAATAGGGGTAATTCTTAAGAGGAGTTCACAACAAGAATATTAAGTTTTTAAACGGTTACTGTCAAGGAAACTCTAACAAAGGAGCTTTTGACCACCATCTTAGAGGTACTATTAAGCTATCTAAGGAAATGTTGGTTAATTACCTGACATCTTCAGCCAACCAAAAATTAGATCTACTGTTAAGTCTAAATTAATATTATTTAATACAGATAAGTGATCACTAGCTAGTAATAATTCTGGTTGTTGACCTGGTCTAAAGACTAAAATAGACCTATCTGCTGGATCGACTAACCATCCTAACTGACAACCATTTTGTAAGCAATAAAGAATATTGCCAACTACTCGATTTGAACTCTGTTCTGGCGAGAGTATTTCAATTATCCAATCTGGGGACAATAAAAAATCGTTAGGAACTTCCCCATCTGCATCAAAGGGAATTCTTGACCAGTTGAAAACTACTATATCAGGTACAATAGAGCGTGTACTAAAGCTACAGCGCAATTCTGGGAAAGCATAAGCAATTTTCTGTTCTTCTGTATTATTATTAATAATATTACAAAGCATTAGCTGTAAACGGCTATGTTTTCCTTTGGGCATTGACTTTTGGACAATCTCACCATTGATATATTCACTAGCTGGCTTTGTTTCTGGGAGCTTCAGAAATTCTTCTAAGCTATGTGCTGAGGTAATTGCAACTGTCATGGCTCCTGATTTTTTGAGGCAATATTTATTTAGTTTAACAATATGGTAGCACTAAAATATGAGCAGGATAGTTACTGCAGAGATCCCACACCTCAAAAAAGACCCTCTTGGCAAAGACCACATAAAAGGCGACAATGAGATTAAGATCTTTCTCATGGTTGAACTTCTAGCAGAGTGAATAAGCTTCGTACAGTTTCAGAAACCAAACGTGAGTTCTATACTCACTACACCCGTCCCATAAATTCTGTGTATCGTCGAGTGGTCGAAGAACTGATGGTGGAAATGCACCTGTTATCAGTCAATGTTGAATTTTGCTATAACCCTATCTATGCACTAGGTGTAATCACTTCTTATCAAAAGTTTATGGAGGGTTATCAACCTGAAAATCACAAGGACTTGATCCTTGTCTCCTTATCCAAGGCATTAGATATGGATCTCCAAAAATATCAATCAGAAGCAGCCCAAATTCTTGCTCTAGTTAAAGATAAGTCTATTTCTGACATCCTGACTCAGGTTGAAGCCAAAGAAAGTATCCGTGATTCCAATATTCTCTTAGATACTCTAACAGATATAGCTCATCAAGAAAGATTCAAATATAGTCGTCTCTTTGCCACTGGTCTGTACACTCTTTTAATAGAAGCAGATGTAGATCTAATCAAGAACCAAGAACAACGCAATCAAATTTTAGAAAAATTTGCGACAACTCTCAAACTACCTCAAGAAAAATTGATCAAAGATCTCGATGCTTATCGAAGTAATCTAGACAAAATGGAACAAATCCTCCTCGTCTTAGAAGAAGCGTTAGAATCAGAAAGGAAGAAGCGAGAAAAAAGAGAAACCGAGAAAGAAGTCGCTTCAGCCGCTGAAACTTCAGATACTTAGTCAAGTTGAGCTCCTAAAATGTTAAAACAGGTACCTATCGTTAAAGATATTCAATGGTTACAACGTATCCAATGGATCATTGACCCTGTTTCCTACATGGAAAAGGCGAAAAAAGTCAATCCAGATATCTTTCTAGTAGATATCGGTGGGTTTGGAAACAGAGGGATCTTCGTCAACAGTCCTGAAATGATTCAGTATATTTTAACCCATGATCGCAAGGAGTTAACCGCAGCAGGAGATGTAAATACGATTCTAAAACCTCTGCTGGGTGACTTCGGTGTCATCATGTTAGATGGAGAACGCCATAAGCGTCGTCGTCAACTTTTGATGCCTCCTTTTCATGGAGAACGTCTAAGAGTCTATGGGGAGTTAATCACCAAATTAACCCTAGCAGCTATTGAAGAACAGACTCTAGAACGTCCGTTTTTAGCCCGTACACTGACTCAAGAAATTTCCCTACAAGTCATTATGCAGGTGGTCTTCGGTATCTACCAAGGGGAACGCTATCAAAAGATTAAAGAAC
This sequence comes from Chroococcales cyanobacterium PMM_0086, assembly GCA_949127655.1. Classification (GTDB taxonomy): domain Bacteria; phylum Cyanobacteriota; class Cyanobacteriia; order Cyanobacteriales; family Microcystaceae; genus CAISPN01. Next base: position 5,114 of record CASBQB010000414.1, read on the forward strand.
TTTTAACCTATTTAGCTGATACTTTCAGTTCTCCTGTGAGTTCAGCTTTTCTCTTTATTCCCTCTCTGCAAAAAGATTGGGGTCCTTGGAGTCCTTGGGGAAATTTCCTAATTCGTCGAAAACAGCTAGATGACCTGATCTATACAGAAATTAATGAGCGTCGGAGTCAATTAAATAAATCTAGAACTGATATACTGTCTTTATTGATGGCCGCCAAAGATGAAGCAGGTGAACCAATGACTAATCTAGAACTCAGAGATGAGTTAATGACAATGTTATTTGCTGGACATGAAACAACAGCAACAGCTATGGCCTGGGCATTATATTGGATACATAGAGAAAAAGGGGTAAAAGAAAGACTCTTAAAAGAGATAGATAGTTTGGGACGGGAATATGATCCAATGGAGATAGTCCGTCTACCCTATTTGAGTGCAGTCTGTAATGAAACCCTGCGCA
>CASBQB010000415.1 GCA_949127655.1 Chroococcales cyanobacterium PMM_0086
AAACGACTTGTTTAATAAGGAGTTACGCCCTTTTTTACAAGGGTTTTTCATCCTACCAGAAGAGAAATTAGCCATGCTATTTGATGCCTCAGCTATTGTCAGCAAGAGCTTATGGCACGGGCAAAAATAACAAGTTTTTTAAAAAGAGTAAAACTCAGAGGTAAAATTCATGACACTTTCTAAATCCTTAGATCAAATAACCGAACAGTCCCAGTCAGATCATAGCAATAACGATAAAATACAGAAATACTTTAAAACCGAACACGACCGTTTTCTTCTAATAGCTGAGCGTCTTCAAAAAGCCAAAACTTTAGAACAACTATTACTGGCTACTGTAACAACTGCCACCGAATTCTTACGCCCAAGTCGCGCTTTACTCTATCGCTTTGAAGGTGAATTACAAGGCAAGATTTTAGTAGAAGTGATGTCTCCAGGGTGGACACCTACCCGTAAGGAAATCCTGCCAGTCGAGTTTTTTGGCGTAGAAGATATAGCCAACTTGAGCGGTGATGCGGTAATTCTGCAACCTGGTAGAGCAACTTTTTATCAAAAGCAGTTGTTAGAAAAGTATCAAGTTAAATCTTCCCTATCAATTCCTGTCCGCGGACGCGATGGAGATTCTAATCGTATCTGGGGTTTATTAGTCCTACAGCAATGTGACCAGACAAGGGAGTGGCAAGCATCTGATATATCATTACTGCATAATCTCGCTTGTGAACTAACTTTAGGTTTGCTACCCCTAGAATCAAAATCAGCCCAGCAGGAACAACGCAAACGCGAGGAAGTTTTAGGGAAAGTCATTGATAAGATTGGACAAAGTTTCGATCTAGACAAGATTTTAGAAACTACTACTAAGGAAGTTCGTAAGCTTTTAGCAGTAGAAAGGGTGACTATCTATAAATTCCGTGAAGACTTTTACGGTGATTTTATAGTCGAGTCAGAATCAGGCGGCTGGCCTAAATTAGTCGGCAGTGGCTGGGAAGATCCTTATCTGTATGAACACAAAGGAGGAAGATTCCGTAAGAACGACGTACTGGTCGTAGATGATGTGTACAATGGTGGCTTAACTGATTGTCACGTAGAAGCACTAGAGTTCTTTGGCGTTAAATCCTGCGCAGTTGTGGCTATCTTTAAAGAGAAGGAATTATGGGGATTACTCAGCGCCTTTCAAAACAGTGGAGTTCGTCATTGGGACAAAAACGAAGTAAAACTACTGATGCAAGTAGCCGCACAGTTGGGAATTGCTCTAAAACAGTCTGAATTTGTAGGTCAAATTCAAGCTCAGTCAGCAAAACAAGCAAAAGAGGCTGAACGTACCCAAACTTTAGCAAAAATAATTGACAAAATTCGACAAAGTTTCGATATCGACAAGATTTTTGAAATCACTACTAAAGAAGTTCGCAAGCTTTTAGCAGTAGAAAGGGTGACTATCTATAAATTCCGCAAAGACTTTTACGGTGATTTTATAGTCGAGTCAGAATCAGGTGGCTGGCCTAAATTAGTTGGCAGTGGCTGGGAAGATCCTTATCTGTATGAACACAAAGGGGGAAGATTCCGCAACAATGAAGTACTAGTTGCAGATGATGTGTACAATGCTGGCTTAACTGATTGTCACGTAGAAGCACTAGAGTTCTTTGGCGTTAAATCCTGTGCGGTTGTAGCTATCTTCAAGGGGCAGGAATTATGGGGATTACTCAGCGCTTTTCAAAACGGTGGAGTTCGTCATTGGGAAGAAGGAGAAGTAAAATTACTGATGCAAGTCGCTGCACAGTTAGGAATTGCCCTCAATCAGACTGAATATGTCAGACTATTAAATGAAAAGAATAAGCAACTAGCTGAAGCTGCAGAAAGAGAGAAAGCTGCCAAGGAGCGAATACAGCAAGAATTAGTTAATGTTCTGACCTCTGTACGTCCGGTTTTACAAGGTGATCTGACTGTTCGCGCTCCTGTTACTGAAGGTGAGATTGGGACGATTGCCGGGTTCTATAACAACACAATTCAAACTTTGCGTCAAGTGGTAGAACAGTTACAGATTGCTGTTACTCAAGTAATTCAGACTGCTCAAGATAATTCTCAATCAGTGGGCGGTCTAGCAACAGACGCTAAAAAACAGTTCAGCGCCATCGAAATCGCCCTTAAACGCCTCAGAGTAATGGTTGACTCCACTAATGTGGCTGTGGCTAATATCCATGAAGTTGAAACAGCCGTACAATCGACAAATGAAATTGTCCGTCGTAGCGATACTGCGATGAACCAAACTGTAGATGGCATTTTGTCCATCCGTGAGACCGTTTCTGAGACAGCCAAGCGGATCAAACGACTGAGCGAATCTTCCCAAAAGATTTCCAGAATAGTACACTTAATCGGTGGTTTTGCTACCCAGACAAATTTACTAGCACTGAATGCGGCTTTAGAAGCGACTCGTGCTGGAGAATACGGACGTGGTTTCGCGGTAGTAGCGGATGAAGTTCGAGCCTTATCACGGCAATCAGCAACCGCGACTGTAGAAATTGAAAAGCTGGTAATGGAAATACAAGCAGAAACTTCTGCGGTAACCATAGCAATTGATACAGGAATAGAACAAGTTGTAGAAGGCACAAACTCGGTCAGTACCGCACGCTTGAACCTGAATGAGATCCTAGCTGCAACAACCAAAATTGACGACCTAGTGTCCAAAATTGCCCAAACCACGCAAGAACAAGCTAAACAATCAGAGGCAGTGACAACTGTGATGAAAAATGTTGCCGGAATCGCCAACAAAACCAATTTACAGTCAGAACAAATAGTCATTTCCTTCAAAACTCTGCTAGAACTTGCACAGACACTGCAAGAAAGTGCCTCGAATTTTAAAGTTAATTAAATGGAGGTACAGATATGCTTACCAATGAGGAAATTCGTCAGCAGGCATATGGCTTTTTTCTGGAAGAGGCTCCAGATTTACTAGAGCGGATAGAGGAGGGAATGTCTCGTCTAAAGGACGGCTTAATAGAGTCAAATGAGAGGAACGCTTGTGTGCATGAGTTGATGCGTGCTACCCACACCCTCAAGGGTTCGGCTGCAAGCGTTGGGTTAGGAACAGTCCAGAAAATTGCCCATTTCCTAGAAGATGCAGTACGCTCGCTATATAACCCCGAAGTTGAAATTGATGCTGAGCTTCAATCGCTCTTGTGGGAAGGCTTTGCTTGTCTGCGACTGCCCCTAACAGCTGCCATAACTGGTACGAACATCGATGAAGATAGAGCAATGGAAAGTTCTACAGAGATTTTTGTTCAATTAGAAAGAAAATTGGGGGATAATTTTGGGACGGGTGAATTACCCACATCCCAAGAGATGGGCTTTGATTATATCCAATCTATTTTTGAGGTAGGAGTATGTCAACGCCTAGAAGAAATTGAACAACTTCTCTGTGATTCTGCAAACCCTGAGCTAGTCTCCCAACTTACAGAACGCTTTAAAGTTTTGGCTGATCTGGCTGCTTCGTTTAGTCTAACTGGCTTTAGCGACATCGCTAATATATCCATTGAGATCATAAAGAAGCTACCTGATCTGGCCTGTGAAGTTGGTAAAATTGCTCTTAAGGATCTTCAGAATGGACGATTGCTCATTGTTCAAGGGGATCGTTCACAAGGAGGAACCCCTTCTGAAGAGCTATTGTCTATAGCAAGTGCTACTAGAGATACTTCGCTGAATGAGACAAGTTTGTTTGAGCAATTTCCCTCCAATGATCTTTTGACCTCTTCTACGAACAGTTTCTTCTCGGAGTATGAGGAGAATGAATCGCTGACCATCTTAGTTTCTGCCGAACTTGAATCAAGACCACCCTCAACAGATCAGGAATTGGTTAGATTAGACCAAGGATTACCTGGCAACTCATCTACCGAGGAGCCTGCAGGTAACATAGAGTTAAGTGAGTCTTTTCAGCTTCTCAATGACATACTGGATAATTTAGATCTGGCTAATGAAACTACTCAAGCTGAAGCTTCTAGTCAAGAGCCTTCCTTAATCTCTCTCACATCGGGAACAATTTCTTTTCCAGAAAATCCAGCTGTTCTTAATAATCAAGATCTTGAGGTTATTTCGTCTGAAAGAACAGAACCAAAAATTACTAATACCCTCGATTTTCGGCAAACACTTTCCGATCCTCAGCCAATTTCCAGTCCTCCCCCAACCACGCAGAATGTTCGTGTCAGTACAGAAGTTTTACGGCGTTTAAGCTATAACATAGGCGAATTATTAGTAGCCCAAAACCGCAAAACATCCGAAGATATTCAGTTGCAGAATGTCTATCAGAAATCTCTCGAAGCTCAGGAAAAACTTGTCCAGTACCTAATTCAACTGCGTGAATGGGGGGATTTGTTCCTTTCGCACAACATTCAATCAGAGGTGTCCAAGTCCTTTCAAAAGAGAGGCAATGTGACTACAGTTTTAGCATCGGGTTGGCAAAACCTGCTCGATACAATGGAACTTGAACGCTACACCGATATGCACGTTCTAATTCAGGCTGCTCTAGAACAAGCTGGTACTTTAGAATTAACCATCGAAGGCATCAAAAACTTTTCTGAGCAGTCTAATCACTCGATGGAAAAACAACAACGGATGCTAACAAACATCCGCGATGACTTGATCGAAGCGCGAATGCTTCCTTTAAGGGAAGTTTTTCAACGTTTCCCACGCATGGTAGAACAACTTTGCACATCATATGACAAATCGGTAGAGTTGCAGATATTTGGGGAAAATGTACTGGTTGATAAAGCAATTGCTGAAAAACTCTATGATCCACTGCTGCACTTAATCCGCAATGCCTTTGATCATGGAATCGAAATGCCTGGAGAGCGTCTACAGTTCGGTAAACCCACAGAAGGGCAGATCATAATTAATGCCTATCAGCGTAGCGGCTATACGGTAATAGAAATTAAAGATGATGGTGCTGGAATAGATCAAGAGCGAATACGCCAAAAAGCCATCTCTGACCGTCTCTACGATAGCGAAACAGCAGGCAGTCTTAATCAATCACAACTGCTCGAGTTACTATTTCAGCCAGGTTTCTCGACAACTGAGTCAGTAACTAATCTATCGGGACGCGGTGTAGGTCTGGATGTGGTGCGGGTTCAATTGCAAGCCTTAAAAGGAGATGTATCGGTCTATTCTCAACCAAAGCAAGGCACAATGTTCGTCCTGCAAATTCCTTTGACGATGACCATCGGACGTTTAATGCTAGTCAGTGTGGGCAGTACAACTTATGGAATATTATCTGAAGCTATTGAGCAAATTCTCCTACCAAAACCTAGCCAAATTCGTAATTTGGAACATCAAAGAGTACTGTACTTAACCTGGGAACAAGAAGAAAAACTCATTCCTATTCGGAAATTATCAGAGCTTTTACTTTACTCGTCTCCAGTTCATCAAGAGAAGACCATAACGGAAGACTTCCATAATCAGGCAACTTCTCTGTTACTGCTTCGTTATGGTGATCGCTATTTAGCACTAGAAGTAGACCGCATTATCGGAGAACAAGAAACTTTGATTAAACCATTTGATGGACTTGTCTCGGTTCCTACTTATGCCTATGGTTGTAGCGAACTTGGTGACAGTTGTTCTTATTTGGCCATTGATGGCTCTGCGCTGATCAGTTATGCTTACAACGGACAACTTTTACGCTCAAATCAAGTAATTAACCTTCCTTTAGAGCTTCCTGATGTTCCCCTAAAATTTCTCCCATCCTACACTCCACCTAAAACCAGTAAAATAGAGCAAAATCTAACGATTCTTATAGTAGATGATTCTATCAGTCACAGACGCACTGTAGCGCTTGTCCTCGAACAAGAAGGTTATAAGATTGTGCAAGCAATTGATGGTTTGGATGCTTTAGAACAATTAGAATCTGGTCTAGTAGTTGATATAGTGCTTTGTGACATTGAAATGCCTCGTCTTAACGGATTTGAATTTTTAAATAGATGTCGCACTAATTCTGCTTTGAAGCAATTACCGGTCATTATGCTCACTTCTAGAACGCCTGAAAAACATCGACATATTGCGATGGAATTAGGTGCTAATGGATATTTGACAAAACCTTTTAAAGAAGCTGAATTGTTAAGTCTCTTACAACAATCTGGATTGTCTGTTCTTATCTAGGATAGCCTGTAACTTTTGAAGAATTAATCAATTAGC
>CASBQB010000416.1 GCA_949127655.1 Chroococcales cyanobacterium PMM_0086
AACCCAAAGGAGCGTTAAAATAGCTGAGGATTAATCGTACTGTTACTTTAGTTTTTCGGTTTTTTAAGGGCAAAAGACCACAACAGCCTACGGACTCACTACGTGAACATCAGCACTGACTTCGTCAGTTTCTATCTTTTGTACTTTCGCATTATGGACTATTTGTGCTTTTTGACGCTCGTCAGATCTCACCACTGAAACTACTGTTCCGTAAGATTTTTGAGTAATCCGACTTATTCCTCTTAAGCTACTACCTTCCGTATGAGATGGCCGTATAGTATGTATCTCAGCCGAATCGATATGCCGTCTATAATAGATAGTATCAAAAGTATTACTAAAGATCTTATGGTAGTTAGGGCATAAGTAACGTTGCCCCCCTTTACTTGTTTTCCCGTGTTTATGGGCTTTTTCATTACCACACAAAGGACATTGCATTTTCAGTCAATAAGTATTATTCCTGCTCTAGTATATTACTATCCCACGTTTATTCGCCGCACGACCGTTTGTTATTTATCATGATTATTTACTTTACTTGAAATATTCATTAATATCAATGTACACAATCTTAAATTAGGCTAAAAATTCCCCCAAAATTGGGGGATTTAGGTTAACTATTGACTATTAGAAGAAGTTAGCGATCTACTGAACCCATAATGATATCAACACTGCCCAAAATAGCCATAATGTCAGCTACTTTAACTCCTTTGAGGAGAAAGGGAAGAATTTGTAAATTATTAAAGTCAGCCGCTCTAATTTTCCAACGCCAAGGGAAGACATCATCATTGCCGACAATAAATATACCTAGTTCTCCCTTACCGCTTTCCAGACGAACATAGTGTTCACCTTTAGGAATTTTAAAGGTAGGGGGAACCTTTTTGGCAATGTATTGATAGTCAAAGTCATTCCAAGAAGACTTTTTCCCTTCAGCTAGGCGTTTAGCTTCAAGATTCTCATAAGGACCGCCTGGTAAGCCTTTGATTGCTTGACGCAGTATTTTGACTGATTCCCGCATTTCCCGAATACGCACTAGATAGCGTGCATAACAGTCTCCTGCGGTTTCCCATTGGACATCCCAATCAAAATCGTCATAGCATTCATAATGGTCTACTTTACGCAAGTCCCATTTAACCCCAGAACCCCGTAACATAGGTCCTGAGAGTCCCCAGTTGATCGCTTCTTCCCGACCGACTGTTCCTACTCCTTGAAGACGACGGCAGAAAATAGGGTTATTGGTGATCAGACGTTCATATTCATCAACTTTAGGATCAAAATAATCACAAAAGTCTTCACATTTATCAAGCCAACCATAGGGTAAATCAGCGGCAACTCCACCAATACGGAAATAGTTATTATTAATTAAGCGCATCCCTGTAGCTGCTTCCCAGAGATCATAGATCATTTCTCGTTCTCGGAAGATGTAGAAAAAGGGTGTTTGTGCGCCTACATCTGCTAAGAAAGGCCCTAACCAGAGAAGGTGGTTAGCAATACGGTTAAGTTCCAACATAATCACGCGAATATATTGCGCTCTTTTGGGAACCGCTATATCTGCTAACTTTTCAGGTGCATTGACGGTGATTGCTTCATTGAACATTCCTGCTGCATAGTCCCAGCGACTGACATAGGGGACATACATAACATTGGTACGGTTCTCAGCGATTTTCTCCATTCCTCGATGCAGGTAACCAATGACAGGTTCACAGTCGATCACATCTTCCCCGTCTAGGGTAACGATCAGACGTAAAACCCCGTGCATTGAGGGGTGGTGTGGTCCCATGTTGAGAACCATGGGTTCTGTTCTAGTTTCAATTATGGCCATAGATTTGGACTTCTTCCCTTCAATGAACAGATTTTGCTCTTGATAACTATTGTAATTCAGGAACTCTCAAGTGCAAAACAAGTCTTTTCTGGTAAGTGAACTTTCGCGCTACACCTAGTTTATGTTGAGAAATATCTCTGTTTTGCTGCTTACTCTTGGGCTGACAACCTCTGCCGCTTTACCTTCAATAGCTGGTCAGGTTTTGGAGCGTATTAAGGAGACTGGTGTTATCACTGCAGGAACCAGAAAAGATGCAATTCCTTTTGCCTACATCAATGATCAAAATCAATGGGTGGGTTACTCAATTGATATTTTAGAGGGTATCCGCCAAGAAGCCCAAAAACGACTCGGTAAACCGATTAAATTAAAGCTAGTTGAAGTGACTGAAAATAATCGCTTTTCTGATATTCAAGCCAATAAAATAGATATAGAATGTAGTTCTACTACTTTTACCTGGGAACGTACCAAAAAAGTTGATTTTTCTTTGAGTTATTTTGCTTCTGGAACTAAATTACTAGTAAAGAAAGATAGTCCTCTCGGTTCAATTAATACTCTAGCTGGTCAGAAAATTGGGGTTTTACCCAATAGTACCAATGAGACGATTATTAAACTACAACAACCAGCAGCTAAAATAACTTTTGTCAAGGATTATCAAGATGGAGTCAAGCTTTTAGAAGCGGGCAAAATTGATGGCTTTGCTGCTGATGCAATCGTCTTAATAGGACTGAAAAAAGAGGCATCTTCTCCTAATCAATTAAAAATTGTACCGCCAACTCCTTATCAATATGAGTCCTATGCTTGTATGTTACCTAAAGATGATTCTGATTGGCGTAATCTAGTTAACTACAGTTTAGTTAGGTTTATGGAAGGGGTTGTAAACGATCAAACTGATTCTGTAAAAGTCTATGAGCGCTGGTTTGGTGAAACTGGAGTAGCGCCCTATTCTCGTGATGGTCTAAATCAATATTTTGGAGGTATTGTCAATTCTTATGAATGGATTCCTCTTTATAAAACACCTTAATTAGATTCAGTAAATTCTCAATAAGACGAGTTAGAGGATTACACATTATTTAACTAAGCAATACTCCTTCTTTTACTGGCCTCTTTGTAAGAAGTTCCAACATTTCTTAAACCTACACGAATTAATTGTTCTTCTAGGAGACTAAAGAAACGGTGACGGTCTGCAGAGCGAATTACTGCTTGATTATGTGCTTCAGCTAAAGCAATAGGGTAGCCAAAACCTTTATTAACTTGAGCTAAAAGAATACTTAAAGACTGTTCAAGAAGTGCTTCATCTTCTGCTACCCAAGCAGGAATTTCCACACGGGCAATTTCTGTACCTACATTAAGATAACAGAAATAGACGCGATGAGCTTCATCGTAGAGATCTAAAATTTTTAGGCGACTTTTCCATAGAGGTCCACGTTGACCTGGTTGCAGAAGATACTGCCATAATGTTACATCTCTGAGCGGCTCTATTCCTTGACAAGGGGACTTGTTCCCAGATGACCCACAATAGGCGACACAATTCGGTTGTGGATAAGGACATTGAGGAAAGCGTAAGAAATTAATGGCCTCCATACTGCGCGAAGCACTGACATAACCCAATAGAGGTACTTTATTCTGTTTTAAGTCTTCCCAGAAGCTCATAATAGGGAGTAGAATGCGGTCTCTTGCTTGCGCACATAGACTGTCTAAGAACCAATAGATTAAAGATCCATCTAGTAGTGCTAAATTGGGACTATGGTGAGGTCCTGGTGGACGTACCCAACGACAGGCCATTTCTGCTAAAGCCTGTACTTCTAGGACTGTTCTTTGATAACCCATCCATTCTTCTGTGCGTATACCCCATTGTTTGGCGATGTGAATGTCTTCTGGTTTGTAATAGACTTCTGGAATGCTATCAAGTAAGGGATGTAAATTTTGCTCATAATGTAACATCACCCTGCCAATATTCAAGAGATAACAGTAGGCTATTTCATGGTGAGAAGGGGCAATTTGTGAGCCATCTGTGGCAAAAATACTGTGACTTTCAGGCGCGGCGGGTATTTCAATAGCAGTATTGAGCAACTCTAGTGGAATTGCACTAGAAAAAGTGAGATAGGGTTCACACTGCTGTTGTTTTTCAATTATCTCTTCTTGAATGGGGAGAAGATCTCGTAAAATTCGATGAGCTTGTTCTATTCTTTGACGACTAGCTGAAGCTTCTTGTTGAAAATGTTGGCTAACACCTGGTATTTTACCTGCTAGTTTCGCTAGGTCTAACATCTTGTTTAATGGGCCATGTCAAAAAGGCTGTTCTAAATTCTTTTAATGATAGCAGATTAATTTGCGCATCTTTACTAACATCATCTCTCATTTGGGCTAAATTGTAACCCCAATCTGCTAAAAATAGCTTCACCCCTTTAAGTTGCTCTTCTTTTTGCACAGCTTTTAGGGCTTCTAGTCGATCCTCAACAAACCAGATTTTCTCAGGATTAATCCCCGTTGTTTGCACTAAGTTAAGTAGCGTTTGTGGTTTAGGTTGTTTAACTTCCTTGCCTTTTAAATAACCTGGTGGTAAAGTAATCCCTTCTTTTTCTAGTAGTCTTTCTACAAAGCGCCCTTCTTTTGTGGTGATGATATAGATGTATACGCCACTTTGCAGAGTTTCTTTAATTTTGATGCTCACTCCTGGATAAAATTGATGTAGAGATAACCATTCTTCTAAGTTAGAGTCGATCTGACTATCTCTAAAGTTATCTACTTTGAAGGCTAAATCCACTGAATTTAACTTTTCTTCAACTAGTAATTGTGTAAATATTCCTCTCCAGTCTTGAAATATCTCCTCTTCTGATTTGCCTAAAACTAATGCCCTTAAAAGTAAAGGCATTTCCCAACCTGTTTCGACTACAGGACGTACTCGATAAAAAGATTCTGCATATTTTTCTAGTTCACTGCTGCTTTTTTGTGGCCAAATTTCTAAATAGACTTTTTTGCTAGTTTGGAAATATTCTCTCAATCCATTACAGAGGACACCATCAAAGTCCAAAGCTAGTAAGCTAGGTTCATTCATATTAGTAAATAGTCGTTATTAACTGTCTACTATTTTAATTTAAGAGCGCGCAGAATCATCTATAGGGACAAGTTGATACCCTGCATCCTCTGGTGTCACAACTGAGATAAAAATCAAGGGGTTTCTTCAGTTACCAAAATACCTATAATTAAATAGATATTTTTAGGCAAAATCTAGGTAGACAAAGCTCCACAAAAACGCTATCATTACTAATGAGATGTTAAATTGAGCCAAAA
>CASBQB010000417.1 GCA_949127655.1 Chroococcales cyanobacterium PMM_0086
TCAATTGTTCACTGGCTATTAAGGTTTTTTTTTGCGTCTTAGTTCTAATTTTTGTAGAGTACGACATAAACTTGATACGCTTACCTCTATTCCTGTTTTTTCTTGTATTCCACTTTGAATTTCTCTTAAATATATATCATTTTTTTCCTCAACCATTTTCTTTAATAATTTTTGTTCTTTTTCTTTAAGTTTGGAACGACGATCTCCTCCTTGTGGTTTGGGTTTTATTTCTCCTGTTTCTCTATACAGACGTGACAAATCTCGAATAAAACTTAAACTAACATTAAATCTTTTGGCTAGTTCTCTTTGAGAACCTTCTTTTGCCTGCCCTGCATTAAATACTTTTTGTCTTAAATCTGAAGAATATACTATTGGCATATTTAATCCTTTTCTTTTTCTTTCTATCCTACAATACTAAGTGGCTTAATAGATCTTAATTTGCTGTAACTTTGCGCAGACGCTCATTCTAGATAAGCTTGTAGTGTTGCTGGATTTCACGATGCTTGAGAAGATCTTCTCTCAACTCTGCATCAGACATTGCCTAATAGTTAACCTGAACCATCAAAATACCTCCCCATTTTAAAGCCTATATAAACGATACACCTGCTCAGCCGCTCGATGTAACAGAGAATGTCGATAGACAAGACTAGTCATATCTTCAGCATAACCTCCCCCAATCACACAAGCAACAGGATAACCTGCAGCTAGACAAGTACTCAAGACCTGCATCTCTCGGCGATAGATACCTGTATCAGTTAAGGCCAATTTTCCTAAAAGATCATTGACATGGGTATCGACTCCTGCATCATAAATAACTAGATCCGGTTTAACTTGAGTCAACAGATCACCTAGATATTGAGAGAGAATCTGGAGATAACCCTCATCATCAAGTCCTTGGACTAAAGGAACATCTAGATCACTCTTTTGTTTAGTCCCAGGAAAATTAGCTTGACAGTGCATAGAAAAAGTAAAAACACTCTCATCTCCTTGAAAAATGTAGGCCGTTCCATCGCCTTGATGGACATCAAGATCGACAATCAAGATTTTTTTGACTAGTCCTAACTCTTGCAAAGTACGCGCAGCAATAGCTATGTCATTAAAGATACAAAAACCTGAACCATAACTAGGGAAAGCATGATGTGTCCCGCCTGCAGTATTACAAGCTAAACCATATTTAAGAGCCAGTTTAGCGGTTAAAATAGTCCCACCTACTGCAATACAGGTTCTCCTTACTAAATCAGGACTCCAGGGTAACCCTATACGACGTTGCGCTTTAGGGTGGAGGGTTCCCTGATAATAGTCCCTAACATATTCAGGCGTGTGAACCAATTCTAGAGACTCAATACAAGGCAATTCTGGAGTATAACTATCTTCAGTGGTGACTATTGCATCTTTAATTAGAAGAGAATAGAGCAGACTGAACTTAACCATTGGGAAACGATGTCCCAACGGTAAAGGAGCAACATAGTTAGGATGATAGACAATAGGAACATTCAAGGATAGAAAGCTAATTGAGGTAATCCGAGAGTCTCCTCCCATCCCATCATAATGTTCAGACATTGTATAGCTTGTCCAGCCTGTCCTTTAATTAGATTATCGATGGCAGAAAGAACGATAATATGTCCTGTTCGTGGATTGACTTCTAAGCCTATGTAACACAGATTAGTTCCCCATGCCCATTTAGTCTGAGGATAAATACCATTAGGAAGAATCTTCACAAAGGGGGCAGAACGATAAAAAGCATTATAGATCGTTAAAAGATCTTCTGTAACCAGTCCTGGATCACTTAAAGTTGCATAGACAGTCGCCAGGATACCCCGTACCATTGGGATTAGATGCGGTGTAAATTGTACCTTAACCTCAGATTTGGCTAAATCAGTACATATTTGCTCAATTTCTGGAGTGTGCCTATGTTTGATCACTCCATAAGCACCTAGAGAGTTATCAGCTTCCGCTAGAAGAAAAGCAGTTTTAGCATGACGACCCCCTCCAGATGTACCAGATTTAGCATCAATAATTAAGGCACCTGGATCAATTAACCCCTGCTTGAGAAGGGGCGCAATAGCTAAAAGACTAGCTGTCGGATAGCAACCCGGACAACCGATTAAAGTAGAGCTTTTAATCCTATCTCTATACAGTTCTGGTAACCCATAGACGGCTAAATCTGCTGTTTGATGGTCTTTGCGTTCTTCTAAATACCACTGAACATATGTCTCTAAATCAGTAAATCGATAATCTGCTGAAAGATCTAATACTAAACAACCATGTTCTAACAGAAAAGGGGTCATTTGATGGGCTAAACCATTCGGGAGACTTAAAAAGACGACCTTACATCTAGCAGCAATAGCGGCTAAATCAATTGCTTCTACTGTTAAATTGACTTGATTAGTCAAATGAGGGTATAAGTCGGAAAAGGGTCTACCAGCACTGCTATCACCTCCTAGATAGGTAATTTCTACATTGGGATGATTCAGTAGCAGACGTACTAATTGTATACCCCCATAGCCAGGAGCACCAATAATTCCTACGGTAATGCGTTCATTCATATTTTTCTTGACTTATTAAAAGAGACTGCTATTGAATTTTAATAGCAAAATTAAAAATTTCTCTTTAATTTCTATAATTTTGCAGAGATTCTCATCTCTGATTTGTTATACATGAACTATCAGAAGAAAATTGTCAAGCTTTTTCTTGTTCTCTTTGCAGAAGTTTAAGACGGATTTCTTGGTGCACTGCCTTAGTAATAGGGTAAAAATAAGCTAGAACACAGCCAATGATTAAAAAGAGCATAGGAACTGGGCCAATAGCTAAACGAATAGCCCATAAAGCAGTCGGTGGCTGAACGGGAGATACTTCTGTTCCAGTTGAAGAAATGAACCCAGCCGCATCTAAGATTAAGCCAATCATAAACAGTCCTAAAGCTAGTCCGAACTTTTGCAGAAGTACCATAAAACCGTAAAAAATTCCCTCACGTCTCTGTCCTGTGTTTAACTCATCTAATTCAATGACATCTGGAATCATCGACCAGGGGATTAAATAAGCCACAGAGACCCCAAAACCCGCTAAAACAGCTAAAACATACAATAAGGCGCTCTGTCCAGGTTGCACAATAAATAGACCCATCTGAGCGACTACCCAAATACCTGTCCCTATTATATAAACTGCCTGTTTACCTATCAATGTACTGATATACTGCCAAACAAATAGCATTAATAAGGCGGTTCCCTGGACTGCTAAGGCGACTAAAGAAGAGTCAAAGGCAGTTAATTTCATCCAGTTAATGACAAAAAAGATGATTATTGAGGCAGTTAATTGAACTCCTAACCAAGAACATAAATAAATCCCAATAACAAAGAGAAAGGGACGATTAGCAAAGACAATCTTTAACTGTTGCACAAAAGGGATAGATGGTTGTTCAGTTTGATTGCTGGATCTTGGGGAAAGTAAATGTGGTTCAGGATGGACATATTGCAGGGTCAGTCCCGCAGCCATAAAAAAGGGAAAGAGAACTAAGCTAGATAAAGAGAGTAAATCTAGCGAGTTAAACCCATAGGTTAGTAAGTACCAAAAACCATAAATACCTCCCAATATTCCCAGTGCTAAAAAGATACTACCTACTAGTTTTTTAGCACTGGGGTTGAGGATAGGTTGAAAACCTCTCTCCTGTAGAGACAAGACGCACCAATAGACGGGTAAAACCGATAAAAGAGCACAGATAATCCCTAAATAGAGAAATTGCTGAATAGGTTGATCTGGATATAGCTTAAAAATAACTAAAGCTAACAATAGAGAGAAGATACTCCCTCCAATCGAGAAAGTAAAACGAAAACTATTGAGATTGGTTCTTTCGTTATAATCTTGGGTGAGTTCTGGAGTCAGTGCAGTATAGGGCAAATTAACTACAGTGAAGAATACATTAAAAGCTACACCAATCAAAACATAGTAAGCAAATAAAGCCCAATGTTGAACGGTAGCTTCAGTACTAAAACTTGGTACGACCCAATTGAGGGCAAAAAAGAGACTGAGAGGAACTCCACCCAAAAACATCCAGGGTAAACGACGACCCCAGACTGAACGAGTGTTATCACTCCAAATACCTATTAAAGGGTCATTAATAGCATCAGCAATCTTTCCAATCATCAAGACACTACCTGCTAAAGCGGCGGGTAGACCTGCTACATTAGTTAGAAAAGGTAAAAAGTAAAAAACTAGAATATTAGCAGTGATCGCACTTCCAAGATCTCCTGCACCGTAAGCAAGTTTTGTAGTAAAATTGAGTTTCTCGCTCTTCGGTATCAAAGAATCATTACTCATAAGTATCCCGCTTCTCAAAAGATTATAGTGAAAAAATAGATTAAAAGGGATTAACTATGCCAGATCTTTATGTAGATTGGGATCAGTATCATCGAAATATAGAAGATCTCGCAGTTAAAATTTACCAATCTGGCTGGGAGTTTAATCAGATTATCTGTATTGCCAAAGGAGGACTTAGAATAGGCGATATCCTCTCTCGTCTTTATAGACTACCACTAGCTGTCCTTTTTGCTGCTTCTTACTCAGGACTAGAAAATCGGATACGCGGGAAAATTCAGTTCTCAGCACATCTTTCCATGCTTGAGAGTAATGTACAAGGTCGCATTCTCTTAGTTGATGATTTAGTTGATTCTGGAATCAGTTTACAGAAAGCTATCCACTGGCTAAAACAACATCATGGATCGGATATTCTAGAAATTCGCACTGCGGTTATATGGTATAAAGCTTGTTCTGTAACTCAACCAGATTATTATGTCGATTACTTACCTGATAATCCCTGGATTCATCAACCTTTTGAACGCTACGAAAGCATCACCCCAATCGATTTATTATCTCTAACTTCTTCTTAATCCATGAATAATCATCACGAACATCCTACAGAAACCGCTAATGGGCACCTTGAACACACCCATGTGCATGATCAAGCATCTTTACGTCAAATTGTCAATCGTTTATCTAGAATAGAAGGACATATTCGAGGTGTTAAAACAATGGTTTCCGAAAGTCGTCCCTGTCCTGAAGTTTTAATTCAATTAGCTGCTGTTAGAGGGGCCATAGATCGAGTAGCCCGTATTATTTTAGATGAGCATCTCTCTGAATGTATCTCTCGCGCTGCCAAACAAGGCAATATAGAGTTAGAAATTGAAGAACTCAAAGCAGCTTTAGATCGGTTTTTACCCTGAAGGCTGACAGTAATTAACCATCTCCTCTCCTATATTCCTTTCTTTTTTACTAGTTGCTATCACTTCTTCTTTAGCAAGTTTAGCTGTTTGAATATTTTTAGTTTTAATGGCTTCTAGCATTAAAAAAGTAGATTTTGAGTAACTTTGATAAACTTGAGATAAATCTGTTTTGTAAGTTTGTAACTTAGGATCGTCTAAAGAAAGTTGTTCTAATTCTTGTGCCATTGCTGCAAATTTTTGAGCAGTTTCTCTAACTTTCTCAGTGTCTTGTGTATGACGACTAGCTTGGGCCTGTTGGTAGATTTTTTGACTAATTTGAGCGATTTTTTGACATTGCGCAATTTTACTCTCACTACAACCAGTCAGAGAAAAAGTCAAAGCAAGCAACCCAATAGTTAATCCTTTAAAGTGTTTGATCATCTTAAAAAGGGGGTAGAACCCCCCTTAATGTCATCTTACAGCTTAAAAACGCTGAACTTTATCTTTTTGACTGACAAAAAGCAAACCAAGACTTACGGGAACGACAACAATGATGCCTCCCCAGAGTAAACTCCAGAGAAAGTTAGCTAGAGATGGAGTCATAAACTGTTTAACCTTTTTTATATTCAAGAGACAAGATTCTATTCTGATCATATTCTAAAGCTTAGAGGGCATTTTAAGCCATAACCATACCACCATCAACATTAAAAACCTGTCCCGTAATATAGCTAGCAGCTTCCTCTGCCGCCAAAAAAAGCACCAGACCAGCGATATCTTCAGGTTTACCAAAACGTCCTAGTGGAATCATTTTCAGTATTTCATCAGCCTTTAGTCCACTAGTCATATCAGTTTCTATAAAACCTGGTGCAACTGCATTAACAGTGATTCCACGACTAGCAAATTCTTTAGCGATTGTTTTAGTAAAACCAATTACCCCTGCCTTAGCTGCACTATAGTTAGCCTGTCCGGGATTACCCATTTGTCCAGCCACAGAAGCAATATTGATAATTCTGCCACTGCGTTGCTTTAACATAGATTTACTGACCGCTTGCGTACAAAGAAACACTCCTGTTAGATTAAGATCAATAACAGACTGCCAATCCTCTAGTTTCATGCGTAGCAGTAAGGTATCTCGTGTAATTCCTGCATTATTAACTAAAATATCAATTCTGCCTAATTGAGTTAATGTTTCCTTGACTAGGTGATCTACTTGATCAGCTTGTGAAACATCTGCTTTTAAAGCAATTGCTGTCCCCCCTGCTTGCTGAATACTCTCCACTAAAGACTTAGCTGCCTCAGAAGAGTTAGCATAGTTAATAACAACAGAGGCCCCCTCAGATGCTAACGCTAAAGCAATTGCCTTGCCAATCCCTCTTGATGCTCCTGTTACTAAAGCGACTTGACTGTTCAATCGTTTGACTTCAACTGCCATTCAATATACTCCTCAATTTATCATTAATTCATCATAAAGGACTCTGCACA
This sequence comes from Chroococcales cyanobacterium PMM_0086, assembly GCA_949127655.1. Classification (GTDB taxonomy): domain Bacteria; phylum Cyanobacteriota; class Cyanobacteriia; order Cyanobacteriales; family Microcystaceae; genus CAISPN01. The sequence continues at coordinate 6,678 of CASBQB010000417.1, forward strand.
TGATTCCCTTAACACTCTCTCTCAAAAACTTTTTCAGCTATCGAAATGTCTTATTAGATTTCCGTGGATTACATACAGCTTGTATTTGTGGTCCTAATGGTTCTGGAAAGTCTTCTCTACTAGAGGCTATTACTTGGGTTCTTTGGGGAGAATGTCGCGCTAAAACCAATGAAAATGTCATTCTTGCTGGTGCTTCTGATGTCAGAGTTGACTTTGATTTTAGCCTCAATAACGATATTTATCGAGTAATTCGCTCTTATGAGAGGGTCCGTAGTACTTCTTTAGAGTTCCAAATTCAAACCCATCCTGGTCGGTTTAGTACTTTAACAGGTAAGGGGGTTAATGATACTCAAGCGAGAATTATCTCTAATCTCAACTTAGACTATGACACCTTTATTAACTCTGCTTATTTACGTCAGGGAAAAGCAGATGAATTTATGTTAAATGGACCCAATGAACGTAAAAAGATTCTCGCTAAGATGCTCAAATTAGAGCAATATGATCACTTATCTGAAAAGGCTAAAGAACAGTCTAAAGAGTATAAATTACAAGCGCAGCAGTTAGAAAATAGACTCACCACTATTGAAGAACAACTTGGGAACCAACAGTCTGTAGAAGCAGAAAAAAAAGCCTTACAAGAAAATATTCAACAGAAACAGCAAGATTATCAAACTTCTCAGCAGACCCTCCAAGAACTCCAAAAACTTCAAAGTCAACGTCAGTTCTGGGAAGACCAAATCAAACAATCAGAGCAACAGTATCAAAACACTCAACAAGAATATCAACGCTTAACCCGTGAAAAGGAGAGTCTAAGTAATCAATTACAGAAAATGCAGGAGATTACAGCACGAGAAGCAGAAATTAATCATACTTATCATAAATTTCTCCAACTACAAGAAGAAGAAGATTCTCTTAGAAGTAGATTTCAAGAATATCAAATCAAACACCAAGATAAGCAACAGCTAGAAAAGGATAAGAATGAACAGCTTAATCAAGTTAATAGCCGTATCTTTGAACAAAAAACGAAGTTACAAGAGTTGGAAAAGCAGGAACAAGAGATCCAAAAAATCTTAAGCGAAACTACAGCTATTGAAGCAGGAATTGCCCAGTTTATACTAAAACGTCAACATCTACAAGAATTAGATAAAATTCAAGCACAAATTACCCCCTTAATTGCTCGAAGATATCAACTTGAAACCAGCATTGAACGAGTAAAAGCACAATTAACAGCCCAATTAGATCAGACTAAAAAAGAATCTCTACAGCTTAAGTTGGAAACCAGTAAAAAAGTAGAAGTTACCGAGCAATTAAGTGAGGTAATTAATCAATTAGACGAGTTAGATAAATTACAGGTTTATTTAAAAAGAATAGAAGAGAAAATCAATAATAAAAAGTTAGCAAAACAGAAAGTTGAACAAACACAACAACTTTATAATCAACAGTTGGAAGAAATAGAGCAAAAGAGCAAACTTTTAGATACACCTGAAGCAACCTGTCCTCTCTGTCAAAGTGAGTTAGAAGGAGCACATCGAGAACTAGTGATCAGTCAAATGCAGCAGCAAACTGAACAAATAAAAGAAAGTCTTTGGAACTCTTATGAAGAAAATACTCGCTTTAGTAAGGAGTTAAATGAATTAGAAATTGAAGCTAAAAAATTGCAATCAGATCTACAAGCTTATGGAGAATTGCAACATAAATTATCCCAAATAGAAGCTAAATTAGATATTTTAGCTCAAAAAGAATTCAGAATAAAAAATGAGATACAACCCCTAATTACGCAATTAGAAGAGAGATTAGAACAGGGTAATTATGCTGTTGAATTACAAACTGAACATAATCAAATCCTCAAGCAAATAACAGAGTTAAATTATAATGATCAGACCCATTCTTTAATGAGAACAGAAGTGGATCGACTGCGTTCCCATGAGTTCAGAAAAAATGAACTAGAAAAAGCCAAAGAAAAACAAGCCAGCATCAACACAAGAAGACCACTTATTTTACAAACAATTGAAAGTCTAGAGAAAGATCTAGTAGAGTTAGAAGAAAATTCTGATATTACACAATTAGAAGGAGAAATAGCGATTCTAAACTATGATCCACTCTACCATCAATCAATTTCTGGGCAACTACGTCAAATTAGAGATGCCCAAAATCACTATCAACAACTGGCACAATATAAAGAAGAGTTACCATCTTTACAGAATCGTCTAAAGGAACTAGAAGAAGTTAGAGAAAATCAGATTAAAAGTTGTCAGAGTCTAACTCAACAAATAGAAAAATCAAAAATTCAAACACAAGAGTGTAATGATTATCGAAAACAAATAGAAGACTTGCATAGTAAGATCAAAGAGATTGAACTCAAACTAGGTAACTTGAATCAGCAAAAAGGTAGTCTAGAAGAGAGATTATCACAGCTAGAACAGTTATTACTCGAACACACAGATAAACGTAAACTAAAACGAGAAATTGAGCGCAGTAGTCGAGTATATGAAGAATTAGCTAAAGCCTTTGGTAAAGGGGGTATTCAAACTATGATGATTGAAAATATGTTACCTCAGCTAGAAGCAGAAGCTAATTATATTCTTTCCCGCTTAACTCAAAATCAACTCCATGTCACCTTTAGTACCAAAAGAAATCCTACTAGTGGTAGTCGTAAGAACCGAGAGAATAAAGAAATAGAAACATTAGATATATTGATTGCAGATAACAATACAACTCGTCCTTATGAGGGATATTCTGGAGGAGAAGCTTTTCGGGTTAACTTTTCTATTCGTTTAGCCCTTTCTAGAGTACTAGCACAAAAGGCAGGAACTTCTTTACAATTATTAATCATTGATGAAGGGTTTGGTACACAAGATGCTGAAGGTTGTGACCGTTTAATAGCAGCTATTAATACAATAGCTCCAGATTTTGCCTGTATCCTGACAGTTACACATATGCCACAATTTAAGGAGGCTTTTCAACAGAGGATAGAAGTTATTAAAACTGATCAGGGTTCAGAGGTGCGTTTGATTGCTTAAATAATCATTTATGCTCAAGATAAGGTTATTTGAGAGGCATGGGAAGCTAGAATAGAAGTGAAAATCGTAGGGATCATTTGGCTAGAGGAAATTGTTGACAAACTACTTAAAAAACACGCTGTTCAAACTGTTGAAGTTAAAGAGGTTTTCAATAACTTTCCTATTTTCCGTTTAGTAGAAAAAGGGCACCAAAAAGATGAGAATCTATATACAGCCCTAAGTCAAACAAATACCGGACGATATTTAATTGTCTTCTTTGTGTATAAGAAAAATCAAAAAGCACTAATCATATCAGCAAGGGAGATGAATAATGCCGAACGAAGAATATATCGAGGAAAATAAAAGTTCTATATCTGAAGTTTCATCTTATCAAGAAATGGGTGAATTTTGGAATGAGCACAGCTTAACAGATTACTGGGATCTAACTGAACCAGTAGAGTTTGAAGTCAGTTTAGAATCTGAGGAGTTTTATTATAAACTTGATATAAATCTAGCTGATAAAATCAACCTATTAGCTCAACAAAAAGGAGTATCTTCCGAAGATTTAATTAACAGTTGGATTAGAGAAAAACTTCAAAGTGAAACAGTTTAAATAATCATTTATGCTCAAAATAAGGTTATTTGAGAGGCAGGATACAGAACAAATAGCCCAGTTATTCCATGACACAGTGCATCAAGTCAACATCCTTGATTATTCAAAACAACAAGTTGAAGCATGGGCACCCCAAAATATACACTTTAGAAATTGGGCTGAAACCTGTCTAAATTCCTTCACCTATGTTGCCCAATATAAGGGTTTAATTGTGGGGTTTGCACAACTAGAACCAAAGGGTCACATCGATTGCTTTTACTGCCACAAAAACTATCAGCGTTGTGGGGTAGGTAGTCAACTTTATCAGATAATTGAAATCAAAGCAGTGGAGTTGAAGTTAAAAGGACTATTTACAGAAGCAAGTATTACCGCAAAACCGTTTTTTGAGCGAATGGGGTTTTTAGTCATTCAAGAACAGCAGGTAACTTGTCGGGGAGAAACATTTATTAACTATGCGATGAAGAAGTTACTTTAAATTGCGTCCATGAGGCTTATTGAAATCCATATCCAGTCTACCACTCTGGTAATGGTACCCTTTAATATGCTGAAAGTTAACTATATCGATGACACTTAGGCTGTTTATCAATGAGTCTACTTAACAGACTATGAAAATTATGTAATTGAATTGGTTTAGTCAATATATCCCAAAAGCCAGCAATTTTAGCTTTAAGAACAGTAGAAAAACCAGTCTCTTCAGTCAGCAAAATTAGAGGGACATTCCGTAAGGCGGTTAATTTACGCAATTGGGAAGATAACTGAAAATCCTTAACATCTAGAAAGATAAAGCTAGGTGTGAGTGTTAAAAATAATTCAATTGCTTCTAATTCATTTTGCACAGCATGGAATTGATAGCCAGCTTGTGCAGCCATTTTTTTCAAAACTTTTATATTATCTAAATCTTGAGAAAAGCAGCCTATAGAGTAGCCAGAATCGAACAGAGAAGCATCTGTTGAGGCGTGTAAATCAATAGGGGGAATTAAATCCTCTATCTTTTCTAAATCTATGATATTCCGTTGCTTATAGACCCTCAAGGAGTGAGTCAAGCTGATAAAGTTTTGCCCAGATTCGACTGCTATATCTCTAATAGTTTTCCCAGCTTGGAAACTTGGCAAAATCAAGTCATAAACATTCTTCTCAAGAAGACCATCGACAAACTCAGACTGCTTTAGTCTAGGGGATAAATCTGGAGAATGTTCTGTTAATTTGGCAGCATTCCAGGTTTGAGATTGTTTCCCAACTTCTGCAATACTCAATTCAACATCTAAAAAAATCGCTGGAACTAGATTAAGTGAATGAGAATCTAGTTCATAACTGACTCCTCTTGCTTGTGACAAATCAAAGAGGATTTCAGCGAGGTATGATTTGAGAATCCTTAAAAACTGTTCTCTAGTAATCTTTTTCTGTTTGAACCAAAAATCTAAAAAGGCATATTCCCAGCTAATTAAACGATAATCATGTTCTATGGTCAACCAATCTTGCTCGAAGTTTTCAGCTTCAATTGAGACACTAGGAGCGTGAAACTGTAAATAGCGCTGCCAACGCTTAACCGGATGTACACCCCCAGTGACATAGATAACACGTCCTAGGTAGAGAAAAAATACATAATTATTCTTTTTACTGTCTCCAAAAATTAACTTACCGCTAAAATGTCCTTCTTTAAGGCTTTTAAAAAGAGAGGATTGCTTAGATGCGGTGAATCTCCCAAGAGTTACGGACTGCATCACTAAATTTAAATCAACACCTGTCTGTTCTTCTAAAGACCCAGGCGTGTCTAATAGAGATAAGGTTTTTGTCATAATTGGCTAAACACAATAATAATACGGTGTCACTATATCTACAATCGCATATTTAGTTAATCTAGTTGGTGATTTTAGATGCCTAGAATTTGTGATCTGGATTTTTTTGCTTTAAGTTTTATGTAGCGGTAACCAGATATCTTTCGACTATACCTAAAACCTCTTGAGAATCTATCGGCTTACTCACAAAATCATTAAATCCTGACATTTTTCCTCTCACACGATCTAAAATATTGGCATTTTGCGTCAACATGATGATCGGGGTTCGACGAAAAATTGAAAGTTTGCGTAAACTTGCAGATAATTCATAACCATTCGTACCTGGCATAACTAAATCTAGAAAGATTAAATCTGGTTTTCGAGCAATAAATAGAGCAAATGCTTGTAAGCTGTCATTAACTCCAACAAACTCGTAACCAGCTTGGTTTAAGAGTTTCTCTAGAATTCCGGTGACCATTGGACTATCATCAACACAACCAATGAGAAATTTTTGAGAGGTTTGGGCAAAGTTTGAAGGTGGTTCAATTGAATCTAATTGAGGAGATGGTAAGTCTGGTATTTCTTGTAATTCAATAACTCCTAGTTGAACATAGACCATGAAAGCTTTGGTTAGTGAAACTAGACCTCGATTAAGTTTTACTGAGAGATCTCGCAAACTATAATCCCCTGTCGTATGCTGCACCATTATTCGATAAGTTTCTGGGGAAATTTGCAACTTGAGTTCTTCAGGTTTTTTCAAAACAGGTGCCATATTGGGAGAACGATCCCCTAATTTAGCTGATTGCCAATCTTGCCACATTTTCCAGGCTCCCACTATGACTTGATCTGCATCAATTACTACAGCAGGATTCAAGGACTTTGTATTATAAGCAACAGTAAAGTAATTGATCTTGCCACTTTGAGAGAGATCTAAAAGAACCTCACTGACTAGTGAACGAATAAAGCGAAGCAATTGTTCACGAGTAATTTTTCCTTCTTTTAGCCAAAAGTCTAATAGAAGATATTCCCAGGGTAAAGGGAATTCTTCAGCTGGTTTAACTGTTGAAAGGATCACCCCTAATGATTCATTGTCTACATTAAGATCCCGGCAACACTGATTAATATGCCTTTTCCAGCGTCTTACTTTGTGCCTTCCCCCTGTCGCATAGATAATACGACCTAGGTATAGATAGAAAGTATATTCTAATCCCCTGGCATCTCTAATCTGTATTTGACCAGTGAAGTAGCTTAATTTAAGCTGATGGAACAGTGGTGCTTGTTGTGATGGGGTAAATTCTTGAATAAAAGTTGGCTTTGTAGAATCAATCATCATGGCCTTGTAATTATTTGTTGCTCCTTGAAGTCAAATTACTTAAAAATCTCAATGACTAGCCAGAATAATTAACTGTCTTTCTTGCAGTGAACGTACCTCTTCTAAGGTAATTCCCTTTAGAAGTTCTGCAACAGGAGTTTTTCCATTACATGATTGCATGAAATTATATTCACCTTCCAAGAGATCAACCGGACGATATTCATAATCTAAACAACCATAGCTAGGCCAACCATGAAGGCAAGGGTGAACTTCTGGTATGGCAGATTTTAAGTACTCATCATCTAACCAGTTTACTCTAGAAAGAGAAGAATGCCCTAAAAAGAACTCATAATGGGTAAGAGATGGATCAAGGAGTTCTATTAAGCGATAACGTTCACGTTGGGATAATTTTTCAGCCAACTCCATTAATTGACTAGATTTACCTATCAGACGTTCTAACTGCCAATATTGCGGGTTAGAAAAGCCCAGAAATTCCAAACCAGAAGCGTCAATTAATTCAAAAAGAGTTGTTATGTTGTAATCAACTTCTTGGGGATGAACATACATATCAGCAAAAGATTGATCCCAGTGATTTTCCAAAGACCAACGTTCTTTTTCTCTTTTGACAAGTCGATTGTTTTCCGGTAGAGAACTAAAAATTTGCCGCCCAACCGCTACGCCATCTTGATAGTCTCCCTTCCTTTTTCCCTGCATTAGAGCAATCGCCTCTTGTACTAACTGAATTTCCCACCGTCCTAATTGAGCATAGACAAAAATATGTAAAAGTCCACCAGGTGCTAATTTTTGCGCTAAAGACTTTATTCCAATTATCGGGTCAGGTAAATGATGAAGAACTCCTACAGAGTTAATTAAATCAAATTTCCCTTCAATTTGGTCAGCTTTTTCTAGTGGTAACTCCTTAAAAGAAACAGACGGTTGATGATTTTTGAGAACACCTGAACGAGAACACCTTTTTTGAGCAATTGATAGTGCATTAGAGCTAATGTCGATAGCTACAACTTCGGCCAAAGGATTGAGATAAATCAGATATTCTGTACTAACACCAGTGCCACAACCAGCATCCAAAATGCGGATATTTTGACGGGTGGGTTTTTCTCCTACGCAGAAGTTATAGGCCGCGTTCCAACTCCAGCGCCAATTGTAACCTGGAGGTAATTCATCTGAAAGCGGATCAGGCGGAAAAGGATAAGTATTATAAAGTTTTTGAACTTCTGTTTGCTTAGAAGAATCGGTGCTCATTTTTAGGTGCTCAAATCAAGAAGACTAAATTGATTTTCTCACAATCACGGAAGCCCAGGGTCAATATACAAATCTTAACCATGGGACTCATACAGGTAAAACGCTTGATGTGAAAGAGTTACACTGATTAGTAACGAGATAGATAAGGATAAAATAAGCATAAAAAGATATATAATTCCAAGGAAACAAAGACCTTGGCAGCAAAAGTTTTGGCACAAGCTTTCCAAAATAATTTGCAATCAGTGAA
>CASBQB010000418.1 GCA_949127655.1 Chroococcales cyanobacterium PMM_0086
CTAACCCATCTAACCACTTTTCAGCCGTCAGCCTATCTAGCACATCATAACTATAAGTTCTAATCCTTCCATCCCTATCTGTCTGAGTTATCAGGTTTCCTACTGCATCATAATTATAGATGCGAGACTTGCCTAAAGAATTAGTCTCACTTATCAGCCTATCTAAGGCATCATAAGTGTAAGTAGTAGTATTAGTATTGGGGTCAGTTAGACTAGCAACATTGCCATTAAGATCATAAGTCGTGGTGGTTATTTTCCCATTGGCATCTGTCACACTGACTTGACGACCATTAACATCATAACCATAATGAGTAGTATTCGATAGCGCATCTTTGACCGCAATGACCTGATTATTCAAATCATAAGTGGTTGTTGTAGTATGTCCTAAATTATCAGTAACAGTAGTTTGATTCCCATTATTATCATAAGTATATGAAGTCGTCTGTCCTAAAGCATTCTTTTGACTAAGAACGTTACCATTAGCATCATAGACAGTCATCATCCTCTGTACTAAATCTTGAGTCATAGTGGTTTGACGATTGAGAAGATCATAACCATAAAGAGTAGTATGACCATTAGCATCAGTTTCACTTAGAACATTCCCTACATCATCATAATTAGTAGTAGTAATATGGTTTAAAGCATCTTTTACACTAATTAGACGATTCCGACTATCATAAGTATAATAAGTAGTATGTCCTAACGCATCAGTCTCAGCAATAACATTGCCCGCTTTATCATACTGAGTCTTAGTAATACCGTTATTAGCATCTATTACCTCAACCTGACGACCTAACTCATCATAAACATACCTTGTTGTCCTTCCCAAAGTATCAGTAATACCAATCAACTGATTAGCCACATCATATTGATAACGAGTAATACTCCCCCTTGCATCAACACTTCTAACTAATCTTCCCCTTGCATCATAGACTGAGTAAGTAGGATTCCCTTTTGCATCAATATTTACTGTATTATTATTAGCTAAATCATACTTAGGCTTATTTGTCGTGCTATCTGGGAGAATCGTTGATTTTAAACGATTACGACTATCATATTGATACTGAGTAATATGCCCTAATGCGTCTTTTACAGCAATTAAATTCCCAGCCAGATCATAGGTATTTTGAGTTATTCCTCCATTAGCATCAAGAGTACTAAGTAGACGACCCATTGCATCATAGGCATTAATAGTAGTATGTCCTAATGGGTCAGTGACAGTCAGTTGATTACCCATTGAATCATAAGTATAAACCGTACTCTTATTATTAGCATCAGTAGTTTTAGACAAGAGATTCATGATATTGTACTGATACTCTGTCCGATGCCCTAACTCATCAATAAAAGCTGTTTGATTTCCAGCTAAATCATATTCAAACTGTTGGTACGCTTCAAGTGAAGTACCTTGGGCAAAAGTAGTCTTAATCAAACGACCATAGGTATCATACTGATAACTAGTCACTCTTCCATTTGGGTCAGTTTCACTCGCTAATTGACCTCTTGAAGTGTAGGTATAATTCGTTCTAACATCATTTACACCCCCAGTTCCTACTACATGGTTAACATAGACAAGTAATCCGGTTGTCGGGTCATAATTGTAGATAGTTTTACGACCTAACTCATCAATTTCACTCGTTACCTTATTGAAAACTGGATCATAGGTGTAAATGCGCTTAGTGGGGGCAGTACTACCGCCTGAAGAAATACTATTGAGACTGACGGTTAAGTTATCACTGTATGTATTAGCTGTGACCCAATCTAACTTGCCATCCCCGTTAAAATCTCCCACAGCAAGAGAACTAGGACCATTACCGACTAGAAATTGCAAATCGTTTTGAAAAGTCCCATCCCCATTGCCTAATAAGACTGAAACCGTATTATCATCTAAATTAGTTACTAATACATCTAACCGTCCATCCCCATTGACCTCTGATAGAACTATGGCACTAGGATTAGAGCCTACCTGATAATCAGTCAGAGTACCAAAAGTGCCATCCCCATTACCTAACAACACCGAGACCGTATTACTATAGGCATTAGTCACCATCAAGTCAGGCTTACTATCCCCATTGACATCCGCTACTGCTAATCCACTAGGACTAATCCCTACAGCATAATCAGTTAGAGTGCCAAAAGTGCCATCCCCATTATTTAATAAAACTGAAACTGTATTACTATCACCATTAGTGACAATCAAGTCTAGTTTACTATCAAGATTAAGATCCTTCAGCACGACAGAACTAGGACGAATCCCTACAGCATAATCAGTCAGAGTGCCAAAAGTGCCATCCCCATTATTTAAGAGAACTGAGACCGTATTGCTGTAAGCATTAGTGACAATCAAGTCAGGCTTACTATCAAGATTAAGATCCTTCAGCACGACAGAACTAGGACGAAACCCTACAGCATAATCAGTCAGAGTGCCAAAAGTGCCATCCCCATTATTTAAGAGAACTGAGACCGTATGGCTGTTTGAATTAGCTACTATTAAATCAGGCAGACCATCCCCATCAACATCTTCCACAACAACTGACTTTGGTTGATTACCCACAGTCAAATCTTGTCTAGAGGCAAAAGTGTCATCCCCCTGACCCAATGCTATTGAGACCGTATTAGTTTCTGAGTTAGCACTAACTAAATCCAGAACACTATCGTCATTAAGATCTGCTACAGTAACTGAAACAGGTGCATTAACCGTAGCTTGATTAGTTAAAGCATCATCAACAAAAGTCCCATCCCCATTTCCTTGAAGAACAGTTACTCCTCGACTATTTTGATAACCGACTATCAAATCTACTTCACTGTCATTATTGACCAATGCTACTGTTACAGAATTTGGGTTGAAGCCACTTACCTGATAATCAATGGCAGCAGCAAAAAGGCCATTCCCCTGGTTTAATAGAACAGATATCGTATTGGTATTTATGTGAGGAATAATCAAATCACTAGAACCATCCCCATTGAGATCTGATAATTCTATGGAGGTTATTCCACCATTGACTGTATATTGAACAGGTGCACCAAAAGTCCCATCACCCTGGTTTAATAATACCTCTACTAGATCAGTGCCATATCCTAAACCAACTGCTACCACTAAATCAGGCTTACCATCGTTATTAAGGTCTTGGTGTTGGATTTTTTTGAAAGAGCCTGCTAGAAAATAGTCAGTCAGAGGACCAAAGGTGCCATCCCCATTATTTAACAGCACTGAAATATTGTTACTATCGGAATCAGTGACAATCAAGTCAGACTTGCCATCAATGTTGAGATCTGCGCTGACTACTGTACTAAAACTATCCCCCACGCTATAATCAGTCTTCGTTCCAAAAGTCCCATTAATGTTGCCTAACAGGACTGAGATATTATCACTAGAATTGTCCGTAATCAGGTCATCTATACCATCCCCGTTGACATCATTTAAGACTACAGAATTCGGATTATTGCCTACTATATAATCGGTTTCTGTTCCAAAGGTGCCATTCCCATTATTCAAAAACACCTTTACTGTACTATCAAAAGAATTAACCCCTATTAAGTCAGGGTGAACATCAGCATTGAGATCCCAAATAACAGTCGAGGTAAAATAAGCACCTACTCCATATTGAATACTGGGACCAAAAGTCCCATCCCCTTGCCCTAATAATACACTCAGACTAAGATTCTCCCCAGCATGAGCAATAACTAGGTCTAGTTTACCATCAGTATTAAGCTCACCTACTGTTAGTTCTACTGCTTGACTTATTAAAGGAATAGTAATGACTTCATTAAAGCCCTGACCATTTCCCAACAAGACTGAGAGATTCCCGTTGGTATTAATCCCGATTAAGTCGGAATATCCATCATTATTCAAGTCGGCTGCTGTAATATTAGTAAGACTGCTATTGGTCTGATAAAGCTGATTAGCAAATAAAGAACCATTAGTAAGAAGAGTTGAAGTACTTTGAGAGATTGAGTCCTGAACCGTCAGAACATTACCCCGGTTATCATAGGTGTAGTTAGTCGCATACCCCCTTGCATCTGTTGTTTGGGTGACTAAGTTCTGGTTATTACGTTCTGTAGTGACTCCTGGTCCTACTCCATCGAATGAACCAGACCCAGAACCAAATTGATCTATTTGACTAGTTTTGACATTCCCATTGCCATCAGCTGAACTACCTTTAAGTTGATTCGAGAGAATGGCCAATGGTGCTACTGTTGGATCAATCGTTTGGTTGGCAGGATACAGTCCTTGTACTTGGGCTGGGGAAATCTGTACCACCGCGCCATCTCTAAGAGTAGCCTGTGTTACTCGTCCGGCAAAATCATAGACATCTTGACCATAATTCCCCATTGAGTCAGTCATACCCGTCATGTGATGACTGCTATCATATTCCCAAATGGTTTTAGCCGTATTTGGGTCTTTAACAAGCACTAAATTACCAGCCACATCATAGGACAGTTGAGTGACTCGTCCTGTTGGGTCAGTAATACTACTAACCCGATTACCACTATAAGTAAGGGTGGTTGTTAGTCCCACTGGGTCTATAATGCTACCTAAAAGACCAGTAGCATTATAAATATATTGAGTAATATTATCTATTGAGTCAGTAACAAAAGCCAGTTTATTTTGAGCATTAAAGTTATAGACAGTTTGGTCTTTTAATGTACGTTGGAAAGTTCCATTACTTAGCTTTATTAAGGTTGATTCGTCTCCAGGGGGCGGACTATAAGCACCACCCACTACCGTAGGCGCACCAAATAATAGTTCTGTCCCGTCTCCATTTACTAACAAGGCACTATTATCACTATTGACGACAATTTCTTCTAAACCTTCTAACCCCCAACCTGCTCCAAAGGCACTATTAATACTATTGACAGTGACTAGCTTGCTAGAGTTAGGGAGTGATAGAGAACCTGTCCAAGAATTAGGAGCAATTCCAGGAACGAGATAGCCAGCCGAAAGCTTGTAAGAATAAACACCTGTCGTAAGACCAGTCAAATCAGCTTGTAAGGCTGCTTGTAGCTGATTGGTCGAAGGAGAACTGCTAGTATTGGGGAGCGACCAGAAATTATACCCACTACCACCAAGTCCCAAAGCTACCCCCGACGCACCTGGAACTTCATATTCTAAATTTCCTACAGTAATAGAAAGCGTGGCGGCTAGTTTTGGATTAGCCCCAAGCAAGCCTCTGACATCTTGTATATTGAAATTAACAATAGGTGTCGGATTGGCCCTTAATGAATCATAATGCAGCGTCAGTCCGCGTGTTACTCCTAGTGACTGATAAGTCACTAAGTTATAGTCTTCCATCACTACACCTGTATTTAAGGAAGCTTCCGAGTTAACTTCAACTGTATCCTCACAGCCGTCTGGACAGCCTGGGACTGGGGTATTATCTAGTGGTGGTGGTGATGGTGGACTAAAGAAATGCCAACTACTATTCCTTATCCCCCCAGATATAGTATTAATAACACTCCCATCGCTACTTACTTGTCCCTGTCCCACGTTGTCAAAATCACCTGTATTGGGATTAATTGACCACAAGTCCATCAAAGTCCCAGCAGCATAACCAGCTAAATTAGGTAAGCTTAATAGAGCGGGGGTATTAAAGACCATATCCCCTGGTTGAACAGTTACAACTAAGTCAGGATGCAAGTTCTCAGGTAAAGCTGCAGGTGTTAAATTGGTAGGGACTTTAGTAATACTAACTATCCCGGCAAAAGCATTCCCATTCTTATCAAACAAACTATTAGCTGCTACTAATACACTAGCCCCACTCAGATTAACATTAGTAACAATGGTGTC
>CASBQB010000419.1 GCA_949127655.1 Chroococcales cyanobacterium PMM_0086
GGGGTAGTGTTACGGAAGCTGTCACCAGGGGCAAAGTACTACTTTAATCTTAAACTGGAAACTTCCCTATTACCTCGTCATATTCTTTTTGAGCTTCCCCGATTGATAACCGTGAGTATACTTCTAACGACTGACGGGATGAATGTCCTGAATAAGGTTGGATCAGCGCATCATCAATTCCTTGTTTCTTAAGCCAGGTCAGCAGAAAATGGCGTAGCCTGTGAGGAGATATCGCCCTATTTAATCCTGCCGCCATCGCATATTTTTCCAGAATTTTCCTCACTCCTCGATCACTATACTTACGCTTCCACGACGACTCAAACAAGTAAGTTGCCTGTTTGCGCTGCATTGAATCTACGTGCATCGCCAAAACTTCTTTAAAACTTATAGGAAACGGAACAATTCGGTCTTTACCCCCTTTCCCCTGATTGATCCGAATTTGGCAACGGATAAAATCTATATCTTCAAGGTGAATATTGATTAATTCACTAACTCTTACTCCTGTGTAAAGTAGAGTTTTTATCATTACCATATCCTGCATATTACGACTGTGCCAAACTGCTTCATAGTATCGCTGAATTTCTTCTTCAGTTGGCACATCAGGTAACTGCTTAGTTGATGTTTTTGTAGCTGTAAGTTCTAACTCAATTCGCAATTCACGAAAAACACTTTTTAAATAAATGTAATCAGGATGCTCTCCCCGCAAATATTTAGCTAATTCTTGTGCTTTCTTTTTAGCTGAAGTTCGTTGAATATTCATACAATTACCTCTACAGGTTGTTCAATCTGCAATCGTTCATCTAGGTCTAACCTCCAAGTCCCATAGGGATTAACATGGCTATAAATAAGAGGTGTTAACGCTCTCCAGTCTTCTGTTTTCATAATTGACATCCAAGTCGATTCAGATAAAACCTGTTGAATCATTAATGTATTAATATAAACTAGACAATTTTGTAATAAGTGGAGACACAATACTGACAATTCCTGTTCTTCAAGGCGGTTGGTAGAAACTTCTCCCCCCTTACCATAGAAAATAAAGCTGTTAGCACTATTCCAGTTTTCAACAACATTTAATCCTTCATTTATTTCACGACGTAATGCCTCCGACTGAAGGTATTGGCAAAGAAAAATAGTTTTGATTACTTTACCCAATTCAGCTAAAGCTTGATAAGTTGGATGCTGAATATTGGCACGAGTAAATCGTTTAAGTATAGCTTCTGGTTCTGCTGTCCCCAATCTTAAAGCTGTTGTATACTTAATCATTTGGTCGTATTGCTGTCTAATCAAATCCCATTTAATCGGACGGGTTAAAATAAGTTGTAAATTAGGATAAGCATCACTATTACCTACCTCTGGACGATAGAGTTTCTGGGAATGAATCCGCTTCAAGCGGGGTAACAATTCAAAACCCAGCAAGTGAGAAAAAGCAAAAGCTACCTCACTTTGTCCATGACTATCAACATAATTTTTTTCAATTTTCATGTCAGTACAGTGGCGCAATACTCCTTCAATCATCGCTGCCACCTCTGAAGAAGAACAAGTTTTTAGCTGGGAATAAATGCAAGTTGATTTGCGTTCTACGTGCCAATAAATCATCACACCACGCCCACCGTAGCGGATATGCCATTCAGTCATTAAGTTTTGGTCCCAAGCTCCAAATTTCTTCGAGTCACTAGCACAAGCTGTTGTTGCTTCTCCCCAAATTTGAGGTAATCTTATCTCGAAAATAGCATTAACAACTGTTGTAATAGCCTTACGTAATTGGTCTTTATTAATAAAACGACGCTGTACATAACGTAAATCTTGATAATTTGTACTAAAAGTGGCAGCACTAAGTCTCTTAAGTCCTGTATTAGTTCCTAATCCATACAAACATAACAATAAACGTTTTTGTAAAGTCTTACGTTCTAATACTTCCCTTGAAGCAACAGTTTTAAAATGTTCTGTAAAATCAATTCGTAAATCAGTTTCTTTAAGAATATCTAATAGACTTGTTGCCGACCATCTTGAGGCAATTTCTGCTTTCAGACGTGACAAATTTATTGGCTCATTTTGAGGATTAAGAGGTGAAACTGAAATCCATCCTTGGCTTTTTTTGAGAATTTTTACTGTGGAATTACTCTTAATATTATTATCAAAAGAAGTAAGTGCATCCTGCATAGCTTGCTGTAAGCCATTGATGAACTCTGAAGCATCCGTAGGTTTGTTCAATGCCTGATAATAATTTTCCCGTTGAATATCAAAGTCAACAGGCAAATCTTCCTCAGGATTACGATAGCGATTTGCTCCCACTACCCAGATTTCTTTACAACGCAATTGTTCTCTTAATGCTTGTAAAACACTAATTTCATAGTTAATGCGATTTATACGTTCGTTTCCATCTGCATCTTTTTCCATAATAATTTCCCGCCAACTTTCTCGTAAAATACCTTTGTCTTTAGGTATTTCTTCAGATGAATCGTAGTATCGTTGGGTACTAAGTGCATATTTTTTAATTAATTCTATAGCCTTTATAACTGGACGATGTACATCATTATTAGACCGAAATTCGAGAATATCTAGAATTTTTGGGACCATGCGCCGATAGTGGTTACTATAAGAAGAGCGCATAAATGTATAGACTTTTTGGCGATAAGCAATGCCTGTGCTTTTGAATTCTTTAACTAAGTCAACTAATGTTTGCTTAGATACAACAGGGTAAACAATTTCTTGAATTACCCCTTCTGGGTTGGCTACAGTGACTTCAGCTAATTGATAGAGTAAGCCTGTTTTACCAGATATTTTTTTAAAATCTTGAAGTAATTCTTTTTCAACTTTATTTTCAGCCCTTTTCCCCAAGCGCTGCACAATTTGTAATAATAATTCAACCAAAGAATCTGTAATTTCTTGACTTCGACAATAACTAAATGCAGAAAAAAGTGTGTAACGAATTTCTTCTGAATGATTTCGGAGTTGACTGGGAAGTTCCGCAGCAACTCGAAGCTTATATATTTCTAGAACTTTAGGAGAAACTGACTCAAATAATTTAGGTGGTAGTGCCAGTTGACGAAGGCAACGTAGTTTAGCCACTTCTGATAACAAACTTTCTAAACCTACTCGACCAGGGTCTGCTTTTAGGTCACTAAAGGCAATATTAGTGGGGGGAACTTGGTCTGTTGTAGTTATCTTGTCTGCGGTATTATCAACAGTATCTAAGAGAGCATCTATTTGAGTCTTAGTTTCCTGGGAAAACTTTTGAAATGTGCTAAAAAAGAAGTTTTTTTCGTAGGTACGTAAAGCTGAGCGAATGAGGCGATTAATTCGTAGTTTTGTGGGAGGTTCAATACGTTGAGTACGAAACCCTTGAATAACTAAGGCTTCTAGATGTTCAATATCCTGCTCATGTCCTAATACCTGTTCCAACAACCAAGATGTCATTTCTTTCACATCGGCTATAGTTGCTTTCCGAAAGCCTAAGAAGGAGCGAATTTGAGAGCGGTGATATTTAATGTTGCGTCCTTGCCAATCATAGTCCTTATATTCCTCACTTGAGACCCCAACTTGTTTGGCTAGATGGTCAATAATAAGTTTTGGAATATCACTCAGTTGTTGAGGAAATTTGACTTCTAACTGAAAAAATTTTAACAAAATTGCAAAGCCCAGTCGATTAGCACCAATTTTGTTTTCTAACAACTCCTCTTCATCGGGAAGCAGTGTCCAGTATTCAATTAACTCATCTACTTCCCAATGTCGTTTCATTGTTGATTTTTAAAATGTATTTTCATAACATTACCATAGCGCCGTGCTAAAAGTTCCGCTTTTGACTAGAGTCGGTACTTTTTAATGATATTTATACGGTTTTGGGTTGTCAAACTGGCATTCCAGACTCTTTTTAACAGTAAGTGCTAACTCTAAAATAAGATTCGGCACTTTAGGTGAAAGTAATCAAGGAGAACTAAGAACGCGAGATTAGAGAACGGAAGTCTGACTCTAAGCTTGAAAGATAGTTCAGAAAGCTATTTCCCTAGTACTTTGCCCCTGGTGACAGCTTCCGTAACACTACCCCA
>CASBQB010000420.1 GCA_949127655.1 Chroococcales cyanobacterium PMM_0086
AATAAGATTTTATTATCAGTTAATCACAAGAAAGTACTAATATATTGGTTGATTTAGAAATTTATACTCCTTTGCCATTTAGCATTCACCCCAAGAGCAAAAACTTTTCCATCTACTGTATATAGTCATCATAGTAAGCTAACCTTTCTTTTTTAGAAGCACAGAGCAATTCAAGGGGAAATAAGGGTTGATTGTCGGTCATCAGTCGTTACATCTTTAAATATTAGTAAGTTTTGAAAATTGTTAATTTACTGGGCTTAACTTCATTGTTGGTTGACTTGTTCTCTGTCGGACTGGAAATTTTGTTCAGATTCGGTTCAATCACTGGCTGTTTCTCCTGGTGACCATCATTCGTAAGATTGGGTAAGCCACCCTCAATGACTCGAAAAACATCCTGTACTTGTTCATCTTGTAAACGCTGTTGCAGTAGCACTTCCGCTCCTTCGACACTGGCTAGAAATTGACCAAGTTGTTTAGCCCTAATTTGGTTGTGGTGAGCATGATTTCTCTGATTTTGGTTAAGTTTAGCCGTTGCTAATTGAATTTCCTTTTCAGACCTTCCTTGAAACTGGGTATAATATTCACTAATACACTGAACCCATTGACCACGCACATAAGCATAGGCAATCCCCGCATTAAAGGGGTCATAACGAATTTCTACTTGGGTATTTTCAATCTCGTTCTTCACGAAAAGCGGTTGACCAATAGTATTTATGATAAATTTTGATTCCTTTACTTGGTTGGACTTTAGCTTTCCCTCGATTAGTAGTTGGTAAGGTGAGAATCCGAAAGGTCTCATCATATGGGATGCGGCGATGGTCACGAGTACCATATTGAGAGATTCCCCAATTAAAGGCTTCACGGGGACTCTGACCCTCTAAAGCAGGGTGTTCTATGGTATCGTAAACTTCATAAGCATATTCATTGAGATAAAGATAAAAAAGCCCTAATGTCCATAAACAAAGGTTTTCAGGATTGACCGATTTACTCATTAAGCGGACTTTCTTGGTAATTTGGGTATTTCCTGCGAGATTATAGATAAATTCCGTATTGGTTGTCCCGAACAACTGCTCACACACCCCACCAAATCGGGATTTTGTAGCTGGACGATGTTTGAGGGTACATTCAAACGTGGCCAGTAGGGTTTCAAAGTAAATGCTATGAAATTCTTTGCCGTTGTCACAGACAATGGTTTGAGGGAGTCGGCCATGACGCTGAACGCAGATTCGTAGCACCATCATGCAAGAACGATAGGAAGGTGGGTCAAAGGTGATATAAACTGCTAAAATCCTCCGTGAATAGGCATCCATCAGCAATGTTAGCCAAGGTCTGCCTAAAATCTTGTTAGTTTGAGAACAACGCAGTTGAATATCTAGTTCAGTATGGTCGATATGACAAATATGAAAGGGAAAATCGCCATGACGGGGAGTAGTCGGCTTTAATTCCCAGTAAAACGACTCCTTCTCATAAGCGGCACGATGTCCTGAGCGTTTGAGGGTCTGTTCATAGCCTGAGCGTTTCTTAATTTCTGCAATCAAGGTTTTATAACTGGGAATTTGGGCATCAGGATAGCCTGATTTAGCGCAATAAGCCACAAAATCGTTATAAACTGCCTGTTTTCGCTTTTGCTTTTTTGTTTCAAAGTCTTCGGCGATGAATTTCTCGATTAATTCAATCAGTGCTTTGGGTAATTTACGGCCACGATTTCCTTTTTTCTGGTCTAGGAATATCAATCCCACATAACCATAACCCCATTTTTGTTCAGCTTGGCGATATTTGCTTAACCAGGCGTATAAAGTGCGTTCTTGAGGAATATTGGCAGGAATAGATTGACCATTGAGATAAGGCTGAATGCGCTGATACCGTTGGTTTGCTTTCTCTAAATCTTTGGGACTTGCTTGGGTGTAGATATTCATAACTCTTGAAGGAATATCTTTTTCTGGGAGTGAGGATAAGCTGGTAATTTTGCCTTGACATACTAAATAGTCGAAATTAGACAGGGAAAACTCAAAGATTTGTCCATCTTCTGCTTGTAATAAAAGATTGGTGTCGCCAATGAGGTTTATAGTTAACGGTTTCCCATCGTAAATAATTCTAGTTCCAGTGGTTAAGGTAATAAAGGGATAGGTGACATCCTTAAAGGAAGATTGAGAATTTAAGAGCGATTGACAAGCTAGAGCCGACTCTCTATCAGGCAATACTTCTCGGTTAAGAATTAAGCAGTATTAAGAATAGTAAAGGAAAGAGGGGCTTTTTTGAGACCTGTTCCTCTATGAATTGGTTTTTTAGCCTGAAATTTAGAGCGAGGTTTTTTAACAACTCTGGGATTACTTCTACCATCTCGAGGAGCAATCTTCTCATCCAAAATATCTAGAATAAGTTTGCTCAAAAAAAAGGTAATTGTTCTGGTTGTAGTCCCTGAAAATCAGCAAGAGAGCGTTTAATTACGTTGAGAGAACCAGTAAAACCTATTCGTATTGGAGAGATTCCAACCTGTTCTGCAGCTTGTAACATTAGAGTACGAACTGCATAATGTCCTAAAAGCCAACCGTAAATTTCTTGTGTTTCTGCTTGCAGTATTACTTCACGGGGTTTGAGAGAGCGGATAGGGGTTTTGCGTCCATTGAGATGAGTTTTTAATTCATCAATAGTACTTTCAATTTCCCAACGTTGATGATATTGGGCAGCTAATAAGGTAGCAGGAAACAGAGCAATATCTATCAGACTAGTAATTAGACGATAAGTCTTAGCTTCCGTCTCACCCTCAATAGTATATTCAATAACTCGCACCTGAATTTTAGAATAACCTTTTTTCTTAGATTTACCATCGGGCGCAATCCAACTCAAATATGATCCATCCGCCAAAACTTTCTCAACTGGAAACTTGACATTAGCGGGTATCCGCCCTAAGTAATGACAACCTTGTTTGAGGGTTAAATAGACCATTGCATAAGAATGAAGGCCTCTATCCCACATCAAGAGCATTCCCTGGCTTACTGACCGTAACAGTCTTTTTGCTCTAATTCTTTCGCCCATCCGATAGGGACAGATTAAGGCATCAACTATTAAATGTGTTCCTGCTTCTATTAACATCACCAAACGTACTTTAGGAAAATAGGCTCTAGTTCCTTTAGGACTTCCTGGATAACCAAAAACCCTAGCATTCTCTTGACTATCTGGCACATCCATTACTGTACCATCTAAGGACATTACTCGTAAACCTCCCAAGAATACTCCTGGAGTTTGTTGTAAGCACTGAGGCTTGGCTACTCTTGAGAATAATTCACTCATCACTCTAGGACCCACTCTCTGCCTGGCTTCACTGATAGATGAACTATTTGGTACTTGCCAATACTGTCCTAGTAGAGTCCACTGTCTACTTAGTCCATTAACTAAATTTTTTAAGACTGTTCACCCTTCGGGCGACTACCCTACGGGCGGCTACGCCCACGTCCACATCGAATCTAATGACCAGAGATTCATTGCTATCACTAGACTTACTACCAATTCTGTTGACGCTTGCGACCCGATGGGCTGTTGACTTTAGTCAGCCGTAAGGTCCTGCGGTCAACAGCCCGTAGGGTGGGTAGTTTCCTTTGTCTTTCTTCTAGACTATTCGTTTCTTTAAGTACTTCATTTATTACTTCTGTTGACGCTTGCGACCCGATGGGCTGTTGACTTTAGTCAGCCGTAAGGTCCTGCGGTCAACAGCCCGTGGGCGTAGCCGCCCGTAGGGTAGGGATGGTAAGTAATCGTACATAATTAATTACACAAATAAGTAGTAAAATATATTAAAATAAAAAAGTTGTATATTAATTGTAATTTTCAATGATATTACTTCGTGACATTAATCCTCTTTCAGCGAAATTATTAGAACTAATTTATTGCCAAAGCCGACAACCCTACGGGCTGTGGGCGTAGCCGCC
>CASBQB010000421.1 GCA_949127655.1 Chroococcales cyanobacterium PMM_0086
TCAATTTAAGTCCCAAAAACTCTATTTCTTTCCCCTATTGCCTATTCCCTATTCCCTATTGCCTGACGAATGCCTGAAGTCTATTGAGTTAGGTTGGAAATCAGTGACCTCTCGCTTGCTATTGTATCCTAAAACTATTCTTTTTTACGATACTTGACTAGGTCGGTCTATATTTTGAGTGATTATTTGTCATACCAAAAAGTATTTTTTTAGAAAAATCATAACAAATCGGAGATTTAATCAGACGAATCTACTTAAAATACGTTGCTTTTTATTACAAAGAAAAAGTGTCGTTACAATACACTTATATTCTTTGTACGTCTTATCAAAATTATTCTACCATAATACTTTAACCTGCAATTGCTTTTTATATTATATTATATTGTTGGACATACTTAATCTACTAAACCAAATGCTCAAAATCTTTAAATCTTCTCTAGCTTTAGGTATTCTTTCTGGACTACTAAACATAATGCCAGTGCAGGCGGCTGAAAAACTGCTATTGACTTATGGTCCTTTGAAGTTAACATTACCAGTTTCTTCTTTAGAAAATTTTGCCAAAGATGGCTCAATTGATGAAAGTTTAGCCTTATATTTGAAGAATCTTACTCCAGCAGAACAAACTGAATTTAGAGAGTTACTAACTAAAAAAATACCTTTAGATCCTGTGATGGCATCTAGATTTTTAAATACAGTTATGGGTGAAGAAATATTGACCCGTATGGGAAAAGGAATTACCATTGAGGGGGGTAGTAATGGCAAATATGCTCTAAGAGGAGCGATTGTAGAGGCTGCTTTTCAGCCACAAGGCTTTACACTATTAGGTTTCTTGCAAAAATTCCCTACTAATATGCAGTTTCAGGGAGAATACCTCTTAGGCTTTTATAAGCAAGCCTCCATAGTCGTAGATGGAACGGAATTGTTAGTTAAAAAGATGCGAGAGTGGACAGATGAAGAAGCCAAAACTGCTCAGCCAGTCAATTTCTCAGCTTTAGCAGATCTGCGTCAGCCTGGAAAATACCAGTTTAAAAAAGAAACTTGGAACCTTAACGATACTAAAAGGAATCGTCAATTCTATGTCATTGTTTACAAACCCACAACCTATCGAGAAGGAAAAACCCCAGTTGTAGTAATGTCTCACGGGTTGAGTTCTAGACCAGAAGATTATGTTGACAAAGCAGAACATTTAGCCTCTTATGGCTATGTAGTGGTACTTCCTCAGCATCCAGGTAGTGATCTTAAATATTTACAGGATATGTTCCAGGGCTATCATAAGAATATCTTTGATGTTAATGAATTTATTGATCGTCCTCTAGATATCAGCTATGTCATTGATGAATTAGAAAGACGCAATGAAAAAGAGTTTGATGGAAAACTGAATTTAAAAACAGTAGGAGCCTTTGGTCATTCCTTCGGTGGCTATACAGTTCTAGCTATAGCAGGTGCTCAGATTGATTTTACTAACCTTGCCAAAGAATGTAATAAGCCCTATGGAGCGTTAGATACGGCTTTGCTATTAGAATGTAGAGCTTTAGAGTTACCCCGTCAAGTTTATCAGTTTCGAGATCAACGAGTAGTAGCAGTGATTGCAGCAAAT
Source organism: Chroococcales cyanobacterium PMM_0086 (assembly GCA_949127655.1). GTDB lineage: Bacteria > Cyanobacteriota > Cyanobacteriia > Cyanobacteriales > Microcystaceae > CAISPN01. The sequence goes on from CASBQB010000421.1 coordinate 1,598, forward strand.
CCGGTTAATCGGGGCATTTTTGGACCTAAGGGAATCAGTCAAATTGATATTCCTATAATGCTAGGTTCTGGTAGTTATGATCCAGCTACACCGCCAGTGTTTGAACAGATAGGTTCATTTACTTGGCTTAAAAGCACTAATAAGTATTTAGGATTAGGAGAAGGACAAGCTCATGTAGATTTTTCGACAATGGATGGAGGTATAACATCAACTATTAAGTCTACTGTTGATCTGACACTACCTAAACCATCTCTACTACATAAATATTTTTATGCTATATCTTTAGCATTTACTGAAGTCTATATTGCTCAAAATAAAGATTTTTTGCCCTATCTTCAGTCCTCATATGCTGAGTATCTCAGTCAAGGACAGGAATTTAACCTCTATTTTATTAGTGGAGCTTCTGATAGCAAAGTAGTAGACGCAATTAAACAATTTAAGCAACAAAACGATCTAGAAAGCCATTAAAAAATCTTGCCTTTTTCGCTGTACAATTCTAAGGTCACTAATTTAACTTTGTTCTATGAACTTTAAAAAAGCTTGTCTTACTTCAACTGTGATTTCTCTATCTCTTATTTCTGAAATAGCTGGATTCTCTCAAATTGCTCTCGCACAACAAGCTCCAGTAGTACCTCCTGGAACACCAATTGCCTATCCAGCTAAAGGACAAAACCCAGAACAGCAGGAGCAAGATCAGTTTGATTGTTATTCTTGGGCAAAAGGACAAACTGGCTTTGATCCTTCCCAACCACAGCCTACGCCTGGTGCGCAGCCAGCTTTACATGGAGGACCCTTGATGCGAAAGGAACAAGAACAGAAAATCGCTCAAGCTCAGGCTCAAGTAGCAGCTCAACAACAGCAAAAAAAACAATCATATTATCAAGCTTGGACAGCTTGTATGACTGGACGGGGTTACTCAGTACGCTGATCTCTATTTCTAGCCTTTTTGGGTGTATTTCAAAACCATTACTGACAAGTAGCAATATGATGAGTCGATATTTTCAAGGTTTGTATCGTGTTAGAGTCCCATTCCTAATCTTGGGATTACTAACTAGCCTGTTTATTTTGTTACCAACAATCTACAATACAGTACTTGAAAACAATAATTCAATATCAATTTTGCCGAATATTCGGCCGAATATTCAAGTCTATCAACAGGGAAAAATTGAATACGCCGATGTAACTTTAGATGGTCGTTTGCTTTTTACCGTAACCTCACCAATCAGTTCCGACAAAGGAGAAACCAACAGCTCAACCCTTCGATTACGGATTGAGTCAATAGAGTCAAACTTATACCAGCTAGTTCAAAAGCCAAGAGATCCTAATCACCTCTATATTGGTACTGCTCTTCTTGATCGACAGACTGTCATTCTAGCAAAGAATCAAAGCCAATCTTATCAAAAAATTCTTTTGACAGTGACGGAATTAGATGCTCAACTGGCGCAACAAACAATCCCAGCCTTAGCTCAAGAATGGTCTGATCTAATTCACCAGTCCTTACGACAAGCTTGGGAAGACCGTAGTCCTTTCGCTCGTTCTCAACAAGCTTTTCAGGCAGCTAAAATTTCAAGTATCGTTATTATCATCCATATTCTGCTATCTGCTGTCAAAAAATGGATTGACAAGATCTTCAAGCATCGCAAACAGCAAATAGATCATAATTTGCAAGTTGATAATCCTACTGCAAGTGTGACTGAAATTATCCATGATTTTGAGCAAACTTTCGACCAACAACAAGGGCAAAGTCTCTATATTTGGCTACGTAAACTGTTAAGACTTGCCAAATTAGCGATATGGGCTTACGGAATTAACTTGTGTCTTCTGATCTTTCCTGAAACTCACCTCTGGGGAAAAACACTGATTGCCTTTATTATGAGACTGATTATTATTGTGTTTTTGATGCTATTACTAGCTCAAATCTTGAACTTCCTACTTAATAAAAGTCTCAAAAACTGGGTTGAAGAAACCTCATTGGAGGTAAATGAAGTGCAAAGAGTTGCTCTGCGCGCCCCTACATTGGCTGGAGTGCTGGAAGGAATTATCAATTATATGTCCTGGCTTATTGGACTAATTTTATTGATTAACTGGCAACAGACACCAATTCAAGCAATTTTGACTAATATAAGCTTGCTTGGCGTTGCTATCGGTATTGTCTTCCAAAATCTATTAAGGGATTTGGTAAATGGTATGTTTATTATTTTTGGAGATCAGTATGCCGTTGGCGATACAGTTAATATTTCTGGAATTAACGGAGTAGTAGAAAATATGAATATGCGTAGTACGAATATTCGAGGAGCAGGTGGGAGTCTCAACATAATTCCTCATGGACAAATTACAACAGTACAAAATCTGACGAAAGACTGGTCAAGAGTAGACTTAATTATTCCAATTACTAAAGATACAGACATAAAACAGGCAATGGTTGTTATGCAGCAGGTAGCTTATGAAATGTCCCGTGACCCAGATTGGCAAACTAGGATTTTAGAACCGATTAGTCGAATTGGGGTAATTTCAATGGCTGCAACTGGAACTCAAATTTTGATATGGATCAAAACGACGCGGACTGCTCAGTGGATTGTAGAGCATGAGTTTCGTTATCGGTTAAAACTAGCATTTGATGCTCAAGGTATTAGTATTAGCTGAGATTTAGCTATATATCTCCTCCTAGGCAACGGATGCGCAAATTTTTTGTTCGAGACCTTGAGTGATCAAAATTCGTCGTACTCCTAGAGAAAATTAAAACTACACTGTCCCTGTTGACGCAGCAGATGGTCACAGAGGACTAAAGCGACCATAGACTCAACCATAGGCACAGCACGAGGTAATACGCATGGATCATGTCTTCCTTTAGCTGCTAGGGTAGTTTCTTCACCACCAACAGTCACTGTCTTCTGCTCTTTTCCAATGGTGGCAGTCGGTTTAAAAGCTACTCTGAGAATGATATTCTCGCCATTGCTAATTCCTCCTTGAATACCACCAGAACGGTTAGTAGCGGTGCGAATTTGCCCCTCTTCAATGACATACTGATCATTATGTTCACTACCCGTTAAGAGGGTTCCAGCAAAACCTGAGCCAATTTCAAAGCCTTTACTAGCAGGTAGAGACATCACTGCTTTAGCCAAATCAGCCTCTAGTTTATCAAAGACAGGAGCACCTAAACCAGCAGGAACAGAACGCGCAACACATTCAACAATACCGCCAATTGAATCTTGATTGAGCCTAACCTGATCAATCAGTTCAATCATTTTAGCAGCACAAACAGCATCAGGACATCGGACAATGTTACTCTCAACTTCTTCTAAAGTGACGGTTTCAGGATTGATTTGAGCTAGAATATCTTTAATCTGTTTAACATAGGCAATCACTTCTATATTGCTCACCTGTTTGAGGATCTTCTTAGCGATCGCACCTGCTGCCACTCTCCCGATAGTTTCCCTAGCCGAAGATCTCCCGCCTCCTTGCCAATTACGGATACCATATTTAGCATGATAGGTACCATCAGCATGAGAAGGACGGAGTTTCTGGGCCATCTCATCATAGTCTTGTGAGCGAGCATCCTCATTCCTTACTAAAATAGCAATAGAAGTGCCCAAGGTTTTCCCCTCAAATACTCCAGAGATAATTTCACAAGTATCACTCTCTCGTCTTGGGGTCGTGATTTTACTTTGTCCTGGTCTTCTTCTATCTAGTTCAAATTGGATTTCTTCAGCCGAAATAGGTAGACGGGGAGGACAACCATCGATCACCACTCCTACCCCTCCACCATGAGACTCCCCAAAAGTGGAAACACGGAATAACTGCCCAAATACACTGCCCATGAATTTTTGTAAAATACTCACAAGCCTTTAATCATACCACCAATATTAGGTAAAAATAAGTTAGACAACTTCCCAATAAACCGGAATTGTGCCAAAATAGTAAAGGAAAATCTAAGTAGATATAATGGTCAAATTACGTTTGAAAAAGTTTGGCAAGAAAAAAGAAGCCAGCTATCGCATTGTTGCTGCTTTCAGCACTACCCGTCGTGACGGTCGTCCAATAGAAGAATTGGGCTTCTACAACCCTAGAACAGATGAAACTAGACTAAACGTTCCTGCAATCATTAAACGTCTTCAAGAAGGCGCTCAGCCGACAGAAACAGTCCGTAGTATCCTCAGAAAAGCTAACGTCTTTGAACAGGTTAATGCTTAATATGCCCATAGGTAACAAAGGTACCATGCCAGATTACCTTGGATTAGTTAAGTTTTTGGTGACCCCTTTTTTAGAGTCGCCAGAAACACTGCGCACAGACTGTGAGCACTTTAACAATGGGCAAAAGGTCTGGCTTCGTCTGGCCTTTGCCACAGAAGATCGAGGTAAGGTATATGGTCGAGGTGGCAAAAATATCCAAGCCATCCGTACCGTACTACAGATTTCGGCAATAAATGTAGGACAATCTCTCAGTCTGGAAATTTACGAAGAGAAGTCCTACCAAGGCAAAGAGAGAGATTTTTCAGGGGAAGCTAATGGTGAAAATTTTCAGAGAAAACCAAGAAGCGCTCGCCGCCCTACTCCATCCAAACAATCTCTCAATTAAAACATTAGTGCTCTCAAAATTTGAGAGTGCTATTAGCTTTATTAGTCCCCAAATAAACTTTTAATGATGCCTAAAGGCAGTAAGATAATAAGCAAGCAGAGCAGTAACAGGAGCAGTATCAAAAAAACGAGGGTTCAGAGAATTTATTGCGAGTTGATTTTTCTCAAGATCAAGAATATTTTCCTAGCTCAATGGGTATTGAAGACCTAGCTTGACTTTGTATAACTTCTCAATCCCCCCAAGCAAAAGAACTGAATGTTATCAATGAAGCAGAACTTTTTACACTTCACAGATTTACTGCA
>CASBQB010000422.1 GCA_949127655.1 Chroococcales cyanobacterium PMM_0086
CTTGTCGGTTAACATTCCTCTTATAATCTCTGATAAGCTATCCCCTTGCAGTAGGCACCATCTTCTGTGCTTTACTTGAGATCGATAATACCTGGGATTTTATTTCTCGGCAAGTCCCTAAGGTGCTATCTCTTCCCATATTAGCTGCTTCTCTAGCCGTTTTTGTCTGTCTTACCTGCTCTAAATATGGTGTATCTAGAAACTTTGGCGCTTGGAAATAATCTTCACTGGTTGACCAATATAAGTCATCTAAAATAAAACCATGGCGTGAAAAATTGAAAAAACAACCATAAGGCTTTTGATGTTGATTATAAAAATAAATTGTCATTTTAGTCCCCTTTGATGATTTTTTCAAGAATAAAAAAGATGTCTAATCGTCTCTGAATGAATCAAAAATGATGAATGAGTCTAGACCAAAAAATGTTATAGAATTAAAACAGGCCTAATCTAAAAGAGTTTTAAAGTACAAGTGTTCCTAGAAAGTCTCTCTCTGCGACCTGAAAACTTAGTAAAACCCGACTATTTAATTGTCGCACTACATGGTTGGGGCGCTAATGCAGAAGATTTAGTACCTATTGCTGCACAATTAAACCTCTCAGGGGTACAGTTTCTGTTTGTCGAGGCACCTTATCCACACCCTCATGTACAGTGGGGGAAGTCGTGGTATGCCCTAGAAAAGGCAGATTATCAAGGATTACAGGAAAGTCGTCAAGCTCTATTAGAGTGGTTATTATCGCTTGAGAAAAATTTGGGAGTACCTCTTTCTCACACCTTGTTAATGGGCTTTTCCCAAGGAGGAGCGATGACCCTAGATGTTGGGTTAAACTTGCCTTTAATGGGTATTTGTAGTTTGAGTGGGTATCTGCATCTTAAACCACAAAGTCTCAATCCCTTGAGTCCTCGTGTCTTGATGATTCATGGAAGAGAAGATGGTATTGTTCCTGTAGCAGAAGCAGAGAGTGCACGCGATCTTTTAACAGTATTAGGAGCAAATATTGAGTACCATGAGCTAAATATGGCACATGAAATCTCGCCAAAAGCCATAAATTTGTTACGAGACTTCATTGTTGCTCGTTGTCAAGCAGTATCCAGTTACAATTAAACTTGGACTAGATTGTTTGGGAGTAAAAAATGATGATTGCTACTAGTGATATTGCACAGATGACAGCAGAAGATGTCGCACGTTTAGCTCAGCGTTTGGATATAGATGACTATAGTAGCCCCTTTGAAGCCTTAAAAGATTGGCATCTACTTAGAGCAATTGCTTTTCAACGTGAAGAACTTGCTGAACCATATCTTTATCTGCTGGATATCGAAACCTGTGACGAGTCCTAACTCTCATGTTAGAGCAACGTCGAGTCTTAGTGGCAATTGGTGGGGGCATAGCAGCTTATAAGGTCTGTGAGATCATCTCCAGTATCTTTCAGTCTGGTTGCCAAGTCAGGGTAATTTTGAGCGAGAAAGCACAAGATTTTATCACACCCCTAACCGTTGCCACTTTGAGTCGCCATCAAGCCTATACTGATGAACTGTTTTGGCGAGCAGATAATCTCCGTCCTCTACATATAGAGTTAGGAGAATGGGCAGAGATAATGCTTATCGCCCCTCTAACAGCAAATACCCTAGCTAAGTTAACCTATGGACTAGCTGATAATTTACTGACTAATACCGTTCTCGCTTCCCGTTGTCCTGTTTTACTCGCTCCAGCTATGAATACAGAAATGTGGGAGCAGCATTCAGTTAAAAGGAATTGGCAACAACTACAGGAAGACACGCGCTATCACAGTCTTGAACCCGCTTGTGGTCTGCTTGCTTGTGATCGTGTAGGAACAGGGCGTATGGCTGAACCTAGAGCAATTGTAGCCGCTCTTAGCTCTCTCCTCTACACTTCAGGAAAAAGAGATCTAGTAGGTAAAGGAGTTTTAATCACTGCTGGGGGAACACAGGAATATCTCGATCCAGTGCGTTATATTGGCAATCCCTCCACAGGTAAAATGGGAGCAGCCTTAGTGCAAGCTGCCTATCATCGAGGGGCAGAAGTAACCCTAGTCCATGCACCGATAGATACAGAAGCTCTAGTTTCTTTGCCTAATCTAGTAACTCGTTCTATAGTTACAGCTGATGAGATGCTTCAGGCAGTATTAGAAGAGTTTAAAAAAGCAGATTGGATCTTGATGGCTGCAGCTGTCGCTGATGTTAGACCTGCACAGTACCATCATACAAAACTTTCTAAGTCCCAGTTACCCGAACATCTAGCTTTAGAACCTGTAGTAGATATCTTAAAAATCTTAGGGAGTCACAAACACCCCCATCAATGTTTAGTCGGCTTCGCAGCCCAGACGGGGGATATCGTGACTCCTGCTAGGGAAAAGCTGCACCATAAACAACTAGATGTTATTTTAGCAAATCCGGTAGACCAAATACAGGCCGGATTTGCCAGTGACAAAAATCAAGGAGTATTGTTGGATCGCCAAGGAAGAGAGCGGGTGATTCCTTCTTGTTCTAAGCTAGAGTTAGCACATCGTCTTTTAGACTTTGTTAAGGAATATTTAGCTTTTTTAAAATGAACTTTTTTGCAAAATTAAATCAGGCAATTGCTACTAATAACAGTCTTCTTGTACTAAGTTTAGATGCTAATCCCGAAATGATGCCAGTAGACTATCAAAAAGGATCATTAATTGAGGGACTTTGGCAATGGTTATCTAAAGTTATTAAACAAACAGATAATCTAGTCTGCGCTTATAAACTGACTCTGGGGTTCTATGAAGTTTTAGGAAGTGAGGGGTTTACTTTACTCTTTCAGATTTTAGCTGCGATTAAACCAGAGATTCCAGTTATTCTAGACGCTAAACATGGCGATCTCAATACTAGTACATTATTTGCTAAGACCATCTTTGAAAAATGGCAGGTTGACGCTGTTACTTTAACTCCCTACTCAGGACAGGATCATGTGGCTCCTTTTCTAGTCTATTCGGATCGAGGCGTTTTTATTCTCTGTCATACCGCCAACCCAGGGGCCACCACTTTACAAAATTACCCCTCAATAGGACATCCCTTCTATCTACAAGTTGTCAAAGAGGCTCAAATTTGGGGAAGTCCTGAACAGATCTTTTTAGAAGTAGGTACAATTAGTCCTGATGTTCTAGATAAAATCAGAGTTATTGCACCTGAAAGAACCTTATTGATGAGGAGTATTTGGAAAGAGGGAGGGAATTTAGAAGCTTTATTGAATGCAGGGTTAAATAGTCAAGGAGAAGGATTATTAATTCCAGTACCCCAAGATATTCTAGCTCAAGGCGACCTAGTAGAGCAAATAGAAAACCTCAAAGAGCGCATTAATCAAGTTAGAAAGGATAAAATTACGCAGGAGTCTTGTGCATTGTGGACATCAGATGTCTGCCTATTAAAACCGCATCCCTGTCAAGACTTGATTTTGCAACTCTATGATATTGGTTGTCTAGTCTTTGGGGAATATGTACAAGCTAGTGGGGCTACTTTTTCCTACTATATTGATTTAAGAAAGATTATCTCTAACCCTCAAGTCTTTAATCGAGTTCTCAGTTACTATGGAGAGATTCTAAAAAAATTAACTTTTGATAGAATTGCAGGTATACCCTATGGTTCTCTTCCTACTGCAACTGGATTATCTTTACTTTTACAACGTCCAATGATTTTCCCCCGCAAAGAAGTTAAAGCGCATGGAACACGTCGTCTAATTGAGGGAAATTTTGCCCCAGGAGAAAAGGTAGTCGTAGTTGATGATGTTTTAATCTCTGGAAAGAGTGCCATTGAAGGTGCGGAAAAACTCCAGTCTGCAGGACTAATTGTCAAGGACATCGTTGTCTTAATTGACCATGAAGCAGGGGTAATGGAACGACTCCAAGACCAAGGTTATCGAGGTTATGCAGTGATTAAACTTTCTGAGATTACCGAAACACTATATTCAGCAGGTCGTCTCAACCAAGAACAATATCAGATGTTACTTCAAACCTAAGTGAAACTTAACTACAATTTATTAAAAACCCCTAAGAAATTAACTTCCCTTTCTGGGTTTAAAGTCTCTCTAATTCTTCTATTAATTAGCTTCCTAATATTAATAGTAGACCTTTCGATTGTAGAGATTTTCTGGTTTAAAGAGGTAGGCTATTTAGATGTTTATCAAAAAGGTATCTTGATTAGAGTTGGTTTACAGGTATTTCTTACTAGTCTGTCTTTAGTCTTTTTTAATGGAAATTTTTACTTAATCAGACAGTCATTATTTAGAGAAAACACTAACCAACTTTCTCTAAAACAGTCTCCAGCTATTCAGCTAAGAATGTTGGTGTTATTGGGTCTTGGTCTTTCTGCTATTCTCACTTGGCTTTTACTACAAGATAGTCAAATAGCCTTTAATCTCTGGCAATTAAAAGATGAGAAATTGAGCGGTCTTTTTTGGTCAAGAAATTTCTCTATTATAGTTCCCTCTTATCCACAATTAATCAGTTTTGGGCTATTAACAACATCAATTTTGATGAAACCAGAAAGCACATTAAAAGTAATTTCTTGGTTATTGAGTATTCTTTTAGGTTGGATCTTATCAGAACATTGGACTTGGTTTGGACAGTTTTTAAATCCAACCGACTTTAAATATCAAGATCCTATTTTTCATAATGATATCAGTTTTTATATCTTTCAATTACCTACTTGGCAGATTTTATTTTTTTGGTTACAAGGAGTTATTTTATATGGTTTAGTAGCTTGTTTCATTCTCTATCTTTTTTCTGAAAATAGTCTTTCTAAAGGTAGGTTTTTAGGCTTTTCCCGTTTTCAGTTACGCCATCTCTATGCTTTAGGTGGACTGATGTTACTTACTCTAAGCTTTGGGCATATTTTAGGACGCTATGAATTATTATATTCACCTCGCGCTATAAATTATGGAGCAAGTTATACAGATAGTAAAATTCAATTACCTGTAGAGGCTTTATCTGCTATTACCGCTTTTGTGATGGCTATTGGCTTATTTTGGAAATCTTTAACAGGTTTAGCAACCAGACAAATAATTGTTTCTTATTACCACAAAAAAACCTTTAGACTTTCTTCGACAATTTGGCTAATTATGCTCTATTTAAGCCTTTATATCGGGGGAAGTTTGCTGAGTGAAATTGTGCAGATTTTTATAGTTCAACCAAATGAATTAGCCAAAGAAACCCCTTATATTGAACGCACAATTGAGGCTACGCGTCAAGCTTTTAATCTTAATCAAATTGAGGCTAAAACTTTTGATCCGCAAAATAATTTAACTCTAGCAGATCTCAAAAATAATTCTTTAACTATTAATAATATTCGCCTTTGGGATAGTATTCCTCTCCTGCAAAGTAATCGACAACTACAACAAATTCGCCCCTATTATAGTTTCCCTAGTGCTTCTATTGATCGCTATACACTCTTAAGTCAAAATAATCAAAGCACGTCTCAACAGATTCTTATTACAGCTAGAGAATTAGACTACAACACTATTCCTAAGCCTGCAAAAACTTGGATCAATCAACATTTAGTCTACACTCATGGTTATGGTTTTACTGTTTCTCCAGTCAATAAAGTTGCTGAGAGTGGATTACCTTATTATTTAGTGAAAGATATTGGTGATGACGGTAACTTAGTTACATCTAATCCCCTAATTAGAAAGAGTATTCCTATTAATCAACCTCGTCTTTACTATGGAGAATTAGATAATAATTACATTTTAACTTCTACAAAAGTAAAAGAATTTGATTTTCCTGTCGGTGAAGAGAATAGTTATAATACTTATCAAGGTAAGGGTGGAGTTCCAATTACTTCTTTTTGGCAGCGTCTGGTTTTCTCTGTTTACTTCCGTGATATTCAGATGTTGGTCACAGAAAATTTTACTCCTGATACTAGATTATTAATGCGTCGCAACATTAGGGAAAGGGTGCAAAAAATCGCACCTTTTTTACATTACGATAGCTATCCTTATTTAGTAGCTGCTGATGGTTTTTCTGATGCAAATACAGATAGTAATAATTATCTTTATTGGATAATGGATGCTTATACAACTAGCCCATATTATCCCTATTCAGATCCAGGAAAAAACAAGTTTAACTATATTCGTAACTCAGTTAAAGTAGTAATTGATGCTTACAATGGAGAGGTTTATTTTTATGTTGCTGATTCTACAGATCCAGTAATTCAAACCTGGAAAAAAATCTTTCCTAACCTATTTAAGTCCCTGGAAGAAATGCCGTTAAATCTCCAATTACATATACGTTATCCAGAGGACTTTTTTGATATACAGTCTAAACAATTACTGACTTATCATATGATTGATCCTAAAGTTTTTTATAATCGAGAAGATCAATGGCAAATACCTCAAGAAATTTATGGGAAAAAAGCACAAGATGTTAAACCGTATTACTTGATTATGAAACTCCCAGAAACCGAGAAAGAGGAGTTTATTTTGTTAATGCCATATACCCCAATAGGTAATTTTAACTTGATAGCTTGGCTAGCTGCTAGATCTGATCAAAAGTACTATGAAAAAATGCTACTCTATCAATTCCCTAAAGAAAAGTTAATTTATGGACCTAATCAAATTGAGGCTTTAATTAATCAAGATCCAGAAATTTCTGAGCAGATCAGTCTTTGGAATAGAGAAGGTTCTCGTGTTTTGCAAGGAAATCTGTTGATAATTCCCATAGAACAATCATTACTTTATGTTGAACCTCTTTATTTAGAAGCAGAGGAAAATGGTGTTCCTACCTTAGTCAGGGTAATTGTTACCTACAATGGTAAAGCTGTCATGGAAAAAAGTCTAACACAAGCTCTAGAGAGGGTTTTTGAGAAGTGATTTGATTATCTCATCTCTCAATTAGTCGTACCTGAAAAACTCAAACTCTTTTCTTTAGGTAGAGAACAATCCAATTATCAATTATTCCTACTATTGCCTATTCCTCATTCCCCGACTTCTGCCTGAAGTCTAATGAGATGTATTGGCGTTGCTCTGGCGAGGTGATCACCAAAGTTATCTCACGGTCCAGTTTTTTAAGAAAACCCATTAGTTTCCCCTCGCTGAAACGACTAAAATGACCATTCATAAGATGAGAAACTTCTGATTGCCTAATGTCCAGTAGCTCAGCAATCTCACGCTGTTTTAGTTTTCGTTCTTCTAAGATTTTTAACACCTCAATCCCGATATGAGCACGGAAGTAAAGTTCATCAGCGTTTTTTAGCCCAATATCGGCAAAAACATTGCCAGAGCCTTCTAAGACTTCGATAGTTTCTTCACTCATTTTCCACCTTCTAAGCGCTGGGCTTGGCATCGAGAGGTGTTAGTCCTGCTTGTACGAGCATCAAGCTATGTCCAATTTCATCCTTGGCGTACTCTGGAAAACTTCGCAAAACTTTGAGAGAATCACCCATCCAGTAGACTGGTCTTAGTGGCGGCATTTCTTGTAGCCTCAAATTCTATTATATATGAAATTTCTAATAAATACAACCTAAAGCACTAAGTCAGATTACAGCTTCAACCTCTCTGCTGGGGTGAGAGCAGAAAAGCGATCAACTTTCTTAAAAAATCTTTACAATAGAAAATAAAGCTTTTATTATGTATTTAACTTGGCTAGATAGTAATTCTTGGTTAATTGAAGTGGCAGGAGTGCGTATACTGCTAGATCCATGGTTAGTAGGGGATCTCGTCTTCGGTAACCTAATATGGCTCTTTAAGGGAGAAAAAACCTCATCTAGAGCACTTCCTGAAGCAATAGACCTCATTTTACTCTCTCAAGGACTAGAAGACCATACACATCCGGCCACACTTAAAGAACTAGATCATCAAATTCCGGTAGTCGGTTCACCCAACGCCGCTAAAGTAGTTCAGGGTTTGGGTTACAGTCAAGTTACTGCACTCAAAAATGGTCAAAGTCATAAGGTTAAAGATTTAGTAGAAATTACTGCAGTTCCAGGTTCTCCTATTGGTCCACAATTGGTGGAGAATGGTTATCTAATTAAAGATTTAACCACTGGAGAGACTCTCTACTATGAACCACATGGTTATCATTCTCCTATCCTCAAGGAGAAGTTACCTATTGATATTGTGATAACTCCGATCATTGATTTAAAATTACCCTTCGTAGGTGCAGTGATTAAAGGACAAGAGAGTGCTTTAGAAGTCTGTAAATGGTTACAACCTAAAGTGATTATTCCCACTGCAGCAGGAGGAGAGATTAACTTTACAGGGTTTCTTTTATCTTTATTAACCACCCAAGGCGATGCAGAGACCTTTCGTGAGATCCTCTCTAAAAATCACCTCTCGACCCAAGTTATCGATCCTAAACCAGGTACACGTTTTTTAGCTAGTCTAGCGATCTTAAATGATTAATAATCTGCAGAATAAATGCACATTCTGTAAATTATCGATGAATTAAAAGCTCAAATTAAGTTTGAATCTAGTCAAGCTGCTCGATGTTCTAGAGAAGCCAAGATCGCTATCCATGCTAAAGATTGGAACCGAGGCAGGGTATAGAAAAGGAGCGGCTACGCGATCACTTGTGTCAATTCTGCAAGGGCACGGTTTCCTTATACCCTCACAAAAAAAAGTTGCAATTTGAATAAATTCTCTTATACTTTGAGTAGACTTTTTCATTAATCAAAAGTATGTTCAATAAAATTCTCTCTAAATCTCTCGCAACTTCAGCAGTAATTGTGGCAACCACCAGCCTAATTGCTGTTTCAGCGTCCGAGTCCAAAGCTGTAGTTGTTGGTTTTAATCAGGCAATAGGTGCTGTAGGACCTAATCTGGCTTATGCTGCGGGTACATTTACCAAGGCTGGCGGGGCTACCGATGACTCTGCTACCATCACGCCTACGACCCTAACCTTAACAGGATATACTCAGGGTGGGAGTGGTTTCAATGCGATCAGCACTCTGTACACTTTTGATGTAACTGGATTGGTTGGAGCAACAGCCCCTGAGAATCAATTTTCTTTCGACTATGATCTTAGCGATCCAGATCAGGCTATTGTTGCAGCTGGATATTCCATAGATGGGGCTGCGCCTGTCAATATCCTTGGCAATCCTAACCCTATTGGTCCAATTGCTCTCAATGGACTTAGCACATCAAGTATTGCCTTTGTTCTCACTTCAAGGGCAGCTAGTACTACTAATGCTCCTGTATTTACTATTACAAATTTCTCTGCTCCTGGAATTCCCGTAGTTGGTCCACCAACAACTACCCCTGAACCCTCTGCTGTCTTAGGTTTATTATTTTTATTGGGTGCAGGTAGTTTAAGTAGATTTAAGGCCTAGCCCCCTAAATCCCCCAATTCTGGGGGACTTTGAATCGTACTCTAATCCCCTAATTCTGGCAAAAATATTAGTACACGGCACTTTCAAGCAGATGCCATTGAGGAGACTGAGCAATGGCATCTGTTATTTTATTGAATAACTGATAGCAATGATTATCAACCTGCAAGGGAAGCTGATCATTTTTGACTATGAGATCTACCTGAACTTGGGTTTTGGTCGCCTTTGTACTATCAATCAAAATTTCTACAGTGACAAGTTTGCTGAAGGAAACTTTTCCAGGAATTTCACGAGCTATGATATATTCTACTGTCTGATAGATGATGTTAAAGTCACAAGCTTTCAAGATACTCTCAATTAAAGAGGGAAATTCTTCTAAGGGTGTTGTAACCAGATAGCAGCTTACATAACGAGACATAAATTTAAAGAGATTTTTGATAAATAACAAGATTATTCTATTGTGAACTTTTTAGAGAGTTTTGGGCAATTAATAGGTCAAGATAAAGCAATTGAGTTTTTACAAGGAGCACTCAATAGTTATCGTATCGCACCCGCTTATCTTTTTGCGGGTGCACCTGGAACAGGAAGAAGTTTAGCTGCTAATTGTTTTGCCTTATCGTTACTGAGTATTGACCAGTCTGCCCAAAAACAACAACTCAATAAAGAGCGAATATTGGCACAGAATCACCCTGATTTATTAATTGTTGAGGCGACTTATCAACATCAGGGACGATTATTGACTACAGCAGAAGCAACCGCCGCAGGGGTCAAAAGACGGGCGCTACCTCAAATACGTTTAGAGCAGATTAAACAAATTTGTCAATTTTTAGGTCGTCCTCCTTTAGAATCTTCCCGTTCTGTGGTGATTATTCAGGATGCAGAGGCCATGACAGAAGGGGCAGCAAATGCTTTGTTAAAAACTTTGGAGGAACCAGGACTTGGAATTTTTATTCTAATTGCCAAAAGTCCAGAGTCAGTCTTGTCAACTTTGGTTTCACGTTGTCAATATATTCCCTTTGGACGTTTAAGTGACTCTCAAATAAAGAATATCCTACAGTTAAAGGGATATGGAGACATACTGCAATATTCAGATATTATTGCTCTAGGACAGGGATCGCCTGGAGAAACGATTGAGGCTTATCATCAATATCAGGCTATTTCTATAGATCTAAGACTGAAGTTAAATCAAGTACCGACAAGTCTTTTAGATGCTTTAAAACTGGCTAAGACTATTGACCAAGAACTCGAGCTTGAGACACAATTATGGTTAATTGGCTATCTTCAACAAAAGTACTGGCAGATGTCTCACAATCCTTCTAGAGTAACAGCATTAGAGGATGCACGTCGTTATCTTTTGGCTTATGTACAGCCTAGATTAGTTTGGGAAAATTTGTACCTAAATTTGTTTCTCTCTTGACGAATGTTTCTGCTGTTTTCAGAGAAGAACCTAAAAGGTCTTTATTGGAGAGAATTGGGGCTTCAGGTATACTAGTCCACTCAATTCCCACATCAGGATCATTCCACAGTAAAGTTCTTTCATATTGCGGTGCATAATAGTTAGTAGCTTTGTAAAGAAATTCAGCAATATCTGAAAGTACTAAAAACCCATGCGCAAAACCTTCAGGTATCCAAAAGAGTCTTTTATTTTCTTCATTTAAGATGCAGCCTACCCATTGCCCAAAAGTTGCTGAATCTTGCCTTAAATCAACCGCTACATCAAAAACTTCACCTCTGACTACGCGGACTAGTTTACCTTGCGGTTGCTGTATTTGATAGTGTAATCCACGTAGAACATAACGATTGGAACAAGAATGATTATCCTGGACAAAGTTGGGGCTAAGTCCTGTCGCTTTTGTAAATGTTTGACCGTTATAACTTTCTAGAAAAAAGCCTCGTTCATCTTTAAAGACGCGGGGTTCTAAGATCAATACTTCGGGGATGGCCGTTTCAATAACATTCATACTGATTTTGCTAGTCGATAATTAATCATTTTAAATATACTACATACTGACTACTATATTAACAGTTTAGTCTAAATCTAAACTATTTAGATCTTTGTTTTACTATCGTTGTGTATAAGTAAATTTCTGTAACTTAAACAAGTTAGACATTTTAATTTAAACCTATTAAAACTCTCAGCAAGATTTAAGCAAAACTGAGCATATTCTCAGCAAACAATCATTTTTTGTTAGAAAACAAACGATAGAATAACAACTGTAGAGAGAAATAAAACCATTAAATTGAAAGGAGTTAACAACTATGAACATCCAGAAAATCTTATTACTCGGCACTACTTCTATCTTAGTTGCCACATCTTCGATGACGAGTTATGCAGCTAGAAATCAAACTCAGTCTATTGAGTTAAATCCCACTCAAAAGATCGTTGCACAACGTCTCGAAAGTGAAGGGACAACGCCAATGATGAGCGGTCAATTTGTAGCAGCAGAAAAACCAACCAAGGGAAGTGCGCGCATTGTCAATGAAGGTGGACAACGCTATTTAGAATTAGATGCTAATTTTAGTACAAGCACTGACGGACCTGATTTACATGTGTTGTTAGATAGTCAAGCAAAACCGCCTAAAAGTTATGAAAACTTAGGGAATGTGATCAATTTAGGTAAATTAAAAAGTTATAAAGGTGTCCAAAAATATCGTATTTCTAACATGGTTGATATAGAGCAAGTGAAATCAGTGGTAATCTGGTGTCAAATGGCTAATGCTACCTTTGGTTATGCACCAGTAACAAGAAACCCTTAAGAAGTCTTTTTAATTAGCCAATCGGTGATTATGGGGTATATTCTTGCCGTACCCCTATAGTCAACTATTCTCTAGCTGAAGAGGAATTTCAATCTTAACAAAAGTTCCTATTACTTCATTAGACTGAATCGAGAATGAAGCGCCATGAGCATCTACAATCCGTTTAACAATGGCTAACCCTAATCCTGTTCCTTCTGGTTTACTCGAGTAAAAAGGCTGGGCTAACTTGGGTAAAATGTCAGCAGGAATGGGCAAACCTCCATTATGAATACTTAGACAGACTTGGCTAGAATCAGTCATTAGTTCAATCTTACAGGTAACCTGTTCGCCTGGTTTAATAGCTTCACAAGCATTCTGAACTAAGTTAATTAAGACTTGTTTAAGCTTATCTTTGTCTACTTGAATATTGAGAGGTTTTGAGTTGGGGATAAATTTTAACTTGCGCTCTCTAGCTTCGGGCATTTCTGCTAAAGATAATAAGATTTCCTCCACCAAGGAGTTAATTTCCAAGGTAGTTAACTGTAGAGTTTGTGGTTTAGCATAGAGGAGAATTTCTTTGAGGAGATTTTCTAGACGGTGTGTTTCATCAAGGGCTAAGGTTACTCTTTCTTGATCCTTAGCTGAAGGATAAGTTCTTTTAAAATAATTCAGACCCATCAAGATTGTCGTTACTGGATTGCGTATTTCATGCACAATCATTGAGGCAAATTCTCCAATTGCTGCTAGTCTTTCCCGTTCAATTAACTTGGTTTGAGCCACTCGCAGTTCTTCTGTTCTCTTAACTACTTCTGCTTCAAGAAATTTGTTAAATTCTTGCTGTTTCTGGTACAAATTGTAATTATCAATAGCTGTAGCAGCACGTTCGGCAAATAATTCTAAAGTGCGAACTTCTTCAACTGTAAATAGACGGGGGTAACGACAGAAAGAACAAATAGTGCCAATAACTTCTCCTTGGTAGGTACGCAGAGGAACCCCTATATAAGCTAAATATCCCTCTGGTGGACTACCATACTCTGGATGAATTTTTGCATCTTCAACACATAAAGTCTGCCCAGTTTGAAAAACTGTGTTAGTAAGAGAGCCATGCAAGGAGTAGATATGCTCTCCTTTCCCTAGCTCTAAACTACTGGCCATGACTTTCTCCTGATCTTGAGAACAAAGTGTAACTACTGACCAATCTAGTTGAAGTAAATGACTAACACTCTCAACTATTTCATGTAGATAGCTATTCAATTCACCTGCTTGATAACTAAGAGAAGAGAGTGCTTCTAGAATAGGTTGTGTTTGTGGCCAGGGCGGAGTATTCTGCATATCTAATCTAATATCTTACTCAAAAGCTCAATTATCCATTATGGGCTATTGTAAAGTTTATCCCTGTCCTAGCATCAAAGATGAAATAAATGAAACTGTATGTCAAATTAATTAAGTATTTTGGAAGTTTATTTTCTGATCCTAATAGACTGGCTTTTGATCTAGAGGTTATTAAGACTATAATTTCATTTTTAGGTTTGTTTGCCACAATTTTTGCAGGGATTGGTCTCTATATAAATTATCAAGAGGGAAGAGAAAGATTAATCACAGAGCGCTTTACCAAGGCTGTCGAACAAATTGCTAATAAAGATAACGAAACTGTTCGCATAGGTGGTATTTATTCTTTAGAAAGAATTGCTCAGGATTCTCACAAAGACTACTCAACTAGGGGTTAAGCAACGATTCGCGAAATTTACTATCACATCTCACCTCAAAGCTATATCCAGGCTGGGGTTCAGCACCTAGTTTTTGCCCTATGCAGAAAATGCAAATAGTACTTATTGAA
>CASBQB010000423.1 GCA_949127655.1 Chroococcales cyanobacterium PMM_0086
GCAATGGACTCGTGAAGGAGCACATCAAATATTACAAATTAGGGCGCTTGATGGCAAGCCAACAATGGGAAAATCATAGCTGCTTGAAAACGTTCTGTTAGCTTTGGGAGTAGCTGCTTGATAGAACCCTTTTTGTTACGCTCCCATGGGTGATAGGTCTAATTCTTACTGTGGTGATAGGTGGAGGTACAATCATCTTGAGAATCTTTGATTTATTCCCTAAAGCTTAAGAAGAGGTGAGAATTCTCTCTTCTGATAGACAACTGAAAAAAATTACTCTCTGAGACCACCATTGAGAAAATCATCTCTTAAGATCGACTGAGGAGGAACTTTTTTCAGTTGTAAACTTAAATGGATTCTAAATTGCCACATACAGAGTCTTCTGTTCAAGATCAACTTCTTCCTAAAGACAGTAAATTACCTCCTAAACCCTTACCGAAGAAACGACCTAGACTGATTGTTCTTGGGGTAATCTTGTTAACTGGACTGAGCTTAGGGGGTATATATTTAAGTACTAACAAGCCTCAAAAAGAAGCCCAAAACGCTAAGGGCAAGAAAAATCAAGTCATACCTGTTACTGTTGCTACAGTGACATCAAGAACAGTACCTATTCAATTACAAGCTATCGGCAATGTGCAGGCCTCCTCTACTGTCCAGGTTACTCCACAAGCGAGCGGGCGAATAACTGGAGTCTATTTCAAAAAAGGTCAGGAGGTAAAAAAGGGACAACTATTATTTACACTGGATGACCGCACCCAACTTGCTGCTATAGAACAGGCTCAAGCTAATCTCAATAAAGACATAGCACAAATAGAGCAGGCTAGGGCAACTTTAGCTAAAGATCTTGGACAGATAGAACAAGCTAAGGCCACCCTAGAGAAAGATTTAGAAACAGTCAAACAGTTACAGGCTAATTTAGCTAAAGATCAGGCACAAGCTCAATTCGCCAATAACCAAGACAGCCGTTATAGTGAATTATACAAGCAGGGTGCTGTCAGTGAGGATCAAGCGCAGCAATACGCCGCCAATAGTAAGATTAGTGCAGCAACCATACAAGCAGGTAAAAATGCTATTGCCAATGCCCAAGCGGTTGTCAGGGGTGATCGAGTCGCTATTACGAATGCCCAAGCGGTTGTCAGGGGCGATCAGGCAGCCATTCGCAATGCCCAAGCCGTTCTTATGGCAGACCAGGCAGCCTTAAACAATGCCAAGGTACAGTTATCCTATACAAGAATCTATGCTCCGATCAGTGGTCGGGCTGGGAATATTCTGGTCTATCCAGGCAATGTGGTACAGGCAAACAGTTCAACACCTCTAGTAACAATTGTCCAAATTCGTCCTATTCAAGTTTCCTTTTCCGTCCCTGAAGTCAATCTGCCAGAGATTCAAAAACATCTTGAAAATGGCAAGTTGAGGGTCGATGTGAACCTAAATAAAACAGGCAAGTCTGAAAGTAATATATCTGGTGTTTTGAGCTTTGTTAATAATAGTGTAGATAACAGCACAGGAACTATTCAACTCATTGGCGACTTTGATAACAGACAAGGAAAGCTTTGGCCTGGTCAATATGTCAAGGCCACACTAACACTAGCTCAAGAAAAGAATGCTCTAGTTGTTCCCTCGCAAGCTGTTCAAAATGGACCAAAAGGGCAGTTTGTCTTTGTTGTTAAACCTGATCTGAGCATACAAAATGTGCCAGTCGAGGTAATTAGTACTGTTGGGGGCTTAAATGTAGTGCGTCAAGGGCTTCAAGTGGGTGATCGTGTAGTTACAGATGGTCAAGCAAATCTTACCCCTAAAAGCAAAATTAAAATTAAAGGGGAAGTAAAACCTTAAGTTAATCCCTGTATATATGAACCTCTCAGAACTCTTCATTCGCCGTCCCATTATGACCACTCTGGTCATGCTGGCTATTCTATTTTTTGGGTTGATGAGTTATCAAAGACTAGCGATCAGCGATTTGCCCAATGTAGATTATCCCACCATCCAAGTAACCGCAGTACGCCCAGGTGCTAGCCCTCAAACTATGGCTAATACAATTGCTAGTCCTTTGGAGAAGCAATTTTCCAGTATTGCTGGACTAGATTCCCTCAACTCAACTAGCATACTAGGTCGGACTCAGATTACTCTTCAATTTAACCTCAATCGAAACATTGATGATGCTGCTCAAGATGTACAAGCAGCAATGACTGCAGCTTCTAGGCAGATCCCCAACGATTTACCCAACCCTCCCACTTTTAGCAAGGTTAACCCTGCAGATCAACCTATTCTCTATCTTTATCTGTTCTCTTCTACTCTGCCTCTTGCTCAAGTTGATAATTATGCTCAAACCTATATAGCGCAAAAACTCTCAACTCTCAATGGAGTAGCTCAAGTACAGATTTATGGCTCACAAAAATCTGCAGTTCGTATTCAACTTGATCCACAGGCCTTAGCGACTAGAAAAATTGGTCTAGATCAGGTGCAAACCTCTATCAGTGCAGCTAATGTCAACTTACCGACAGGCAGTCTTTCGGGAGCCTATAAAAACTTTACTGTACAGACTAATGGTCAATTAGAGAATGCTGCAGCTTATCGCCAGCTTATTGTCACTTATATTAATGGCAATCCTGTCTATTTGGAACAACTTGGGCGAGTCATTGACAGTGTGGAAAATAACAAACTGGCTAGTTGGTATAATGATACTAAAGCAATCATTCTGACCATTCAAAGACAGCCCGGCAGTAATACGGTACAGGTAGTCCAAAGAATTAAGGACTTGTTACCTGAATTGAGGAACCAAATACCCGCATCAGTGGAAATTGGCATTCTCTATGATGCCTCGCAGTCCATTCAAGAGTCAGTCAAGGATGTAAAATTCACCCTCCTGCTGACCATCGCTTTAGTGATTTTGGTAATATTTCTGTTCTTGCGTAATCTATCGGCTACGCTGATCCCTAGTTTGGCAGTACCTATCTCTCTAGTTGGTACTTTTGTTGTGATGTATCTGCTGAACTATTCCCTGGATAACCTGTCGATGATGGCCTTGACCTTATCAGTCGGTTTTGTGGTGGATGATGCAATAGTGATGCTAGAAAATATCGTGCGTCACTTGGAAATGGGGGAAACTCCTCAAGATGCAGCCTTAAACGGGTCTAGAGAGATAAGTTTTACTATCTTATCAATGACCCTCTCTTTAGTGGCTGTATTTATCCCGATGTTATTTATGAATGAACTATTAGGGCGTTTATTTCATGAATTTGCAGTAACCATCGCAGTAGCTATTTTAGTTTCAGGTTTTGTCTCTCTCAGTCTTACCCCGATGCTGTGCAGTCGCTTTCTAAGGCAAGTAAATAATGAGCAGCAAGGGAGATTTTATCAAGCTACAGAGGCGATCTTTGACTCAGTCCTCAATTTTTATGATTGGACGCTCAAAGGAGTTCTCAAATATCATCGCACAACAATGATTGTCTCAGGGGTTCTTTTAATCGTCACGATTCAATTATTTGTACTGGTTCCTAAAGGTTTTATTCCCAGTGAAGATACTGGAAAAATCACCGCCATAACTCAAGCTGCAGATGATGCCTCTTTTGATGAGATTAAAGCGCATCAGCAGACCGTCGTGGAGGTGATCCGTCAAGATGAAAATGTAGAAGCGGTAAACTCTAATATTGGGGTTTCTGCTGGCAATTCGGGAAGTCTGTTAATTCGCTTGAAGGAGCACTCAGAACGTAAACTGAATGCTGATCAGGTTGTGCAAAGTCTACGGGTTCAACTTGCTAGCATTCCAGGTCTGAAAGTTTACCTACAAAACCCGCCTGTTATTCCCATTGGAACCGAACAGACAACAGGACTCTATCAAATTACTTTGCAAAGCGCAGAAGTTGCCCCCTTACACAAATACCTGCCGCGACTAGTTGAGAAAATGAATGCTCTCCCAGAACTGCAGGATGTCAATAGTAACTTAAAAATGACTTCTCAAATCAAGCTTGACATAGATCGGGATCAGGCTTCAACTTTGGGAATAACTGCTCAACAAATAGAAAGCACACTTAGAAATGCTTATGCAAGCTATCAGGTCTCAACTATCTATGGTGCTAGTAATCAATATCAGGTCATTTTGGAGCTAGATCCTCAGTATCAGCAGGATATCAATGCTCTCGGTAAGCTCTATGTTAACTCCAACAATGGTCAAGCAGTCCCCTTAAATACATTCGTCAAACTCTCCCAAGGAGTAACGCCCTTAATGGTCAATCATTTGGGTAGGATGAATGCGGCTACTGTATCCTTTAATTTAGCACCTGGAGTCTCACTCGGTAAGGCAACTACAGCAATCACAAAACTGATTGAAACAGAGATACCTGAGAATATTATCACTAAATTTCAGGGAGCTAGTGAAGTATTTCAAGCCTCTTTACCTAATCTAGTCTTCTTACTATTGGTCGCTATCCTGGTTATTTATCTCATTCTAGGTATTCTTTATGAAGACTTCATTCACCCTATTACTATTCTTTCGGGTCTACCTTCTGCCGGTTTTGGTGCCTTATTAACCTTAATGATCTTCGGGGTTGAATTGAATGTCTACTCCTTCATCGGCATTATCTTACTAGTCGGTATAGTCAAGAAAAACGGCATTATGATGGTTGACTTTGCTATAGAATACCAAAGAAATAGAGTAGCCAAACCCTCTCAGGCTATTTATCAAGCCTGTCTAGTGCGTTTCCGACCCATTATGATGACCACAATGGCTGCGCTGATGGGGACTTTGCCTATTGCCCTCGGTTTGGGTGCTGGTGCTCAATCTCGCCGTCCTTTGGGCATTGCAGTTGTAGGAGGATTGCTATTTTCACAAATTCTAACTCTTTATCTAACACCTGTTTTCTATATCTATATGGAAGCTTTCAGAAAAAGGATCACTAGAGTACATCAATCGCAAGGGAGTTCAGAATTACCCTCACCCCCACCCCCTCTCCCTTAAGGAGAGGGGAGAAATATCTGTAGTTAAATTAAACAGAATTGGTCTAAAAAGTCTATGAACCTCTCAGAACTATTTATTCGTCGTCCTGTAATGACCACTTTGGTGATGTTAAGTATTCTCATTTTTGGACTGATGAGTTATACACTTTTACCAATCAGTGCTTTACCTAGTGTTGAATATCCCTTTATTACAGTCTCTGCAACTTTGCCTGGTGCCACACCTGAAACAATGGCTTCTTCAGTGGCTGGCCCTTTAGAAAAACAGTTCACCGCCATTGCTGGACTCAATTCCTTTAATTCTACTAGTTCTACAGGTTCGACTAGTATTTCCCTACAATTTGATTTTAGTCGCAGTGTCGATGATGTGGCAAAAGATGTACAGGCAGCAATTTCTGCAGCAGGTGGACAGTTACCCACAGGAATGCCTCGCCCCCCTACCTATCGTAAGGTTAACCCTTCTGTTGCTCCTATTATCTATCTCTATCTCTATTCAGATACTTTTCCCCTCTCTACAGTTAATGAATATGCAGAGATAACTATTAGTCAACCTATCTCAGTAATTGAGGGTGTTGCTCAAGTACAAGTATATGGTCAAAAGCAATATGCTGTGCGTGTTCAACTTGACCCGCAAGAATTGGCTACTAGGGGTATTGGACTACAGCAGGTACGTACTGCTATCACGCAGGCTAATGTCAATTTACCGACAGGTAGTCTTTCTAACTCTTATAAAAACTATATTATTGAGACTAATGGGCAACTCACTCAAGCTGCAGACTTCCGTTCTCTAATTGTTAGCTATAAAAATGGGGCTTCTGTAAGATTACAGGATTTAGGGCAGGTCATTGACAGTGTACAGAATAACAAAGTTTCTAACCGCTATAGTGATAAACAGGTCTCTAACCATCCTGCAGTTATTTTAGCTGTGCAGCCTCAGCCTGGGGCTAATACTGTACTTATTGTCGATGCGATCAAGCAACTTCTACCCGCACTGCGTCAACAGGTACCCCAAGGGATCGAGATGGGTATCTTTTATGATCGCTCCCTCTCCATTCGTCATTCTATTGATGATGTCAAATTTACCTTAATTCTCTCAATAGTTTTAGTAATATTAGTTATCTTCTTATTCTTAAAGAACTTATCAGCTACCATCATCCCCTCTTTAGCCCTTCCTGTGGCTATCATTGGCACCTTTGCCGTGATGTATATATTAGGATACTCTTTGAATAATCTCTCCTTGATGGGATTAACTCTCTGTGTTGGTTTTGTCGTTGATGATGCTATTGTGGTGCTGGAAAACATTGTCCGTCATCGAGAAAGAGGCGAAGCACCCCTAGAAGCGGCTTTAAATGGTTCAAGAGAGATCAGCTTTACAATCTTATCAATGACCCTCTCTTTAGTTGCTGTTTTTATCCCCATTCTCTTCATGGGGGGGTTAATAGGTAAGTTATTTCATGAATTTGCAGTAACAATCAGTGTAGCTATTTTAATCTCTGGTTTTGTTTCTCTGAGTCTCACCCCGATGTTATGTAGTCGTTTTCTGCCTGCTTCACTCCATCAAGCGCAGCAAAATGCTCTCTATCGTTTCTTAGATGGTGGATTTAATAAACTACTCTGGGGGTATGAATGGACGCTCAAAGGGGTCTTAAAATACCCTCTGCTAACATTGCTGAGTTCTTTGGTTATCTTGCTACTCACCTTTTACTTATTTACTATCGTTCCTAAAGGCTTCATTCCAACAGAAGATACTGGACAGATCACAGCAAATACTAAAGCAGCACAGGATATCTCTTTTGAGAGTATGCTGCAGCATCAACAAGCAGTGGTCAATATTCTGCGCAAAGATCCCAATATCGAAGCATTAAGCACTATTGTGGGAGCGAGTGGACCCAACCCTGCAGTCAATACGGGACGTATTCAGATTAGGTTAAAACCCCGTTCTAAACGCAGTCTTAATTCTGATGAGATCATTCAACAACTTACACCTAAATTGAGACGTATACCAGGTATTCAGGTTTTCTTACGTTCTCCACCAGCTATTCCTATTGGTGGTCAACAGACTAACTCTCTCTATCAATTCACCTTACAGGGTCTAGATCTGCAAGAACTTCGTCAATATGTGCCCCAAATGTTGACCAAAATTAGAGCAATACAAGGACTAAGAGATGTGGATAGTGATCTCCAATTAAGTACTCCTCAAGTACAAGTACTAGTTGACGAACAGAAGGCAGCCACCTTGAATATTACAGCCGCAGAAGTCCAAAGAACCCTTGGAAATGCCTATGGTTCTAGTCAAATTTCACTGATTTATACTCCTGATGATCAGTTCTATGTCATTTTAGAAGTAAAACCAGAGTATCAGCGTGATCCAACTGCTTTAGGAATGCTCTATGTTCAATCAAGTAAAGGACAGTTAGTTCCTTTGAGTGCAATTGCTAAGATTACTCAGAATGTCGGACCTCTGACAGTTAATCACCTCTCTGGAATTCCTTCAGCAACTATCTCTTTTGATGTAGTGCAGGGAATGTCTCTCTCTCAAGCTACAGAAGCTATTAACCAAGTCGCAGCCGAGATTTTACCTTCTACCATTACTGCTAGTTTTCAGGGTTCAGCAGATACTTTCAATAAGTCTTTTAACGATTTAGGTTGGTTATTACTGCTCTCTATTGTGGTTATCTATCTTATTTTAGGTATCCTCTATGAGGATTTTATTCACCCTATTACTATTCTTTCGGGTCTACCTTCAGCAGGTTTTGGTGCCTTACTAACTCTGCTGGTTTTCGGGGTTGATTTGAATCTCTATTCTTTTATCGGGATTATCTTATTAATTGGTATTGTTAAGAAAAATGGGATTATGCTGGTAGATTTTGCCATCGAAGCTAGAAGAAGAGAAGGGAAGAGTCCTTTTGATGCTATTTATCAAGCTTGTATTGTGCGTTTCCGACCAATTATGATGACCACAATGGCTGCTTTAATAGGTACACTGCCTATTGCACTTGGGACAGGTTCCGGTTCAGAAGCACGTCGTCCTCTCGGTATTGCCATCGTTGGGGGGTTGGTTTTTTCTCAGATTTTGACTCTCTATTTAACTCCTGTTTTTTATACCTA
>CASBQB010000424.1 GCA_949127655.1 Chroococcales cyanobacterium PMM_0086
GTGGACATTCTCCTGTCAACTGGGCAATTTTGTTCACTTGGTTTATTACTTTAGTTCGTCGTGCTAAATTTAGAACTGTCCCCGATGCTTGTCGAAATTGGGCTAACCAAGTTTCTGAGCTCTTTGCTCTTCTTTCAGGAAACCACCCTGCCGCATATCTCGGCAACGGGGCATTATGATAGTTAATAGCGCCCTGGCTCGGTAGCTCTAGTATTTTCTTGGGTAGGACGGTTTTGTTGACAATGCTAAAGAGATAATCAAAAGACTGCTGGCTTAAAAACGCCAGAAGGTTAGCTCTTGAGGAGATGTGAGAGATATTTTTTTTCTTTGCCCAGTCACTTATCGATTCGTCAGGGGAGATGATGCCCAATATCTGATGACCTCGCTCTAAAAGGAGTTCAGCACATTGAATGGGTAAGGTTCCTTCTCCTATCAAAACGCAGCTAAATTGGTTCTGCATCAGCATGTTCTATTTCTACCAGAATATTATTAAAGTCAAAGCTGATAGCTAGTATCAGTTATATGGCTATCAATTAGAGACCAGTTACTATAAATTTAGTACATTTTTCATAAATTTTATTTATAGCTTTGGCTGTTTCTTTGCACATTTCGATATCTCCTAAATATATCGATAAATAATATAGAAGTTTAGGCTAACTGTCACTTAAACCAGAAAATGGCGCTTTTATAAAGCCTAACACTGTATCGTTGTGACTTAAAGGATAAGATTGCCGAAATTTAAAGGATAAGCTTGCCGTATCAAAGGCTGAAAGCCTGATTATTTCGATTAACCTGAACTAATTGCCGAGTTTCATTAAAGAATAAACTTGCCGTAAGTCTAAAAAAGAAGTGAGTAGGGAAAAAGCGGAAAAGGCTCTCTTCACAAGAGTTTGAACCCAGGTGTCGCCACAGGGCACTCAGGGCCTGACCACTAATTTTTCTCCCGCTCATTATTAACCAAATCCAGTCTGGATAAGACTTGGAAAGTTTTTGTGCTTTAGTACACAGGCTTTAGCCATAAAACCAATCTGGCTCTGGGTTCGGCAGCCTATAGCTTAAAAAAACGGCAATCTTTTTGTTTAAGTCACAGCTTAGTTCAACTAAAATAAGCTAAATGCTCATTTTATGATGCAAGTCACATCTAGTGCCATTTGAATTACAGTTCCTAATGTTTGACTATAAGAATATCTTAAATGATGAGTAGTATACATGGTTTCTAATGTCTTTTGAATCATCCCCTTTGCTGTTTTTGCAGCTACTCTCCACTTGCTCTTTGAACCTATTAGATTGTAGTTGACTAGTCTAACATGAGGTTATGCTGAGATAAAAGTACTGTTAAAGGATTCTTCAATGGCTAGCGCCAAGTGTACTTGATTAACCTACAAATCAAGACATTATGATTCAAACTCAACTAGCCTTAGATTTATTACTTTCTCCAGTATCTGTATCTTCTAATCCTGAACTACTGCTACAGAAAAGTGTTTATACTCTCAAATCCCTTGAATCTGGTTTAAAGAAAATACCAGAAGAATATCGAGACAGGATTCGTACTGAAGTTATCAGAGAAATTCAGGAGATTTTAGGAGAAAATCAAGTCCTACCAACTCTACTTACAATACCTAAAATCCAAGGCATCCAGAAGCAGGGAAGTTGCCTTGTTACCGTTGGCAAAGAATTGGCAAAGATGTTAACTTCTTCATCTCCTATAAACACCAAAGTCTTACAGGGGTTAATGAGTGCAGTCTATGAAGGAACTGATGCTCAAGGTCGGTGGATTTGGAAAGATGTTTATGAAGCATTAGAAGTCGGTTTAGTTCTTTATCTCCGTCAAATTGGAAGTGAACTGCTAAAACTTGACCTTTATCAAACTCTTGAGCAATTAATCCAACTAGAAGCTTCTCTCCCTACTCACACAAGACGTTCTGAAGATCAGATAACCTTTCAACAGTTCTCAACTCCTCTTGGTCTAAGCTTTATAACAGGAATGGCAGCAAATATAAATAGCACAGACCTTGTACTTGAACCAAGTGCAGGGAATGGTCTTCTGGCTATATGGGCTGAGATTGCAGGAGCAAAACTCGTTCTCAATGAAATCTACAAACCAAGAAGAGATACACTCATTGAGTTATTTCCTGATATTCCTGTATCAGAACACAATGGTGAGCAAATTGATGACCTGTTGGACGAGGACCTCAAACCAAGTGTAGTTCTCATCAACCCACCATTTAGTGCAAGTCCAAAGATGAATAAACGTAACCCTATGGCTACGTGGAAACACATCTCATCTGCACTTCACAGGTTGCAGTCAGGAGGGAGACTAGTCGCAATTACCGCAGACTGGTTCAGTCCTCTCAATCCTGACTGGACAGAGTATTTTGCTAAATTGAGACGATTCGGTTTTGTCTCTTTCAGTGCTGGTATTGAAGGACGTGCTTATCGTAAGCATGGTACAACTGTGGAGACTCGCTTAACCATCATTGAGAGAGGAGAAACCCGCTTTGACTTTGGAGAAATCATTGATGACAAACTCAATTTAAAAGATCTCTTACAGCACATTCAGATTCATTTACCAAGATATAAAGCAGAAGAACCTATTGAGGATACTGAAGAAGATGTCTTAGAATTCGTTGATCTCCCCAAATACAAAGATATCAAACCATCTGAGGATGAGGATGAAACTGGATTAAACCTCATTGTTACTGCCCCAAAACCAACCGAACCTCAAGAGGTTCCTCTTAATTGGGATGAAATTATTGAAGTTGAGTACAGTGCCATTGAGGAGAACAGAGAATGTCAAGAACTCACTGAAGGCATTTATGAGTCTTACCAACCTCAGACCATCCAAATTCACTCTTCCCAACCTCATCCTTCACCTTTGGTTGAGTCAGCAGCAATGAGTTCTGTTAAACCACCAATGCCATCTTATCGTCCACTTCTGCCAAGACGACTGATTAATGACGGGTTTCTCTCAGCAGCGCAATTGGAGACAATAATCTACGCTGGAGATAGTCATCAAAAGTTCTTGAGTAATTGGTATATCGTTGATGAGACATTAGATCTTCTTCAAGCAGCGAATGAAACAGAAGAAGGAGCAGTCCATTTTCGTAGAGGATACTCATTGGGCGATAACACTGGAGTCGGCAAAGGCAGGCAAATCGCTGGAATTATTATTGACAACTGGCTACAAGGACGTAAGAAAGCTCTGTGGCTCTCTAAGAATGAAACCTTACTAGAAGACGCTCAAAGAGACTTCTGTGCTCTTGGGGGTAAAGAAGACCAGATCATTCCTCTTTCTAAGTTCAAACTAGGAAAACCTATAGAACTTTCTGAAGGAATACTATTTGTCACCTATGCGACTTTGCGCTCCGACGGGAAAGATAACAAAATCAGTCGTCTCCAACAGATTGTCAACTTTCTTGGCAAAGACTTTGATGGACCAATCATCTTTGACGAATCACACGCAATGGCAAATGCAGCGAACGAGAAAGCAGACCGAGGAGTCAAGAAAGCTTCTCAACAGGGTATCTCAGGACTAAGACTACAAAGAGCATTACCAAGTGCCAGAGTCGTCTATGTATCAGCCACAGGAGCCAGCCGACTCGAAAACTTAAGCTATATGGAACGCTTAGGACTCTGGGGTACTGATTCTATGCCATTTAGAACCAGAGATGAGTTCGTAAGTCTTGTTCAAACGGGAGGAGTTGCGGCGGCTGAAGTGGTAGCTAGAGATCTAAAATCCTTGGGAATGTATACTGCCCGTTCCTTATCCTTTGATGGTGTTGCCTACCAAGTATTAGAACATGAACTAAGTGAAGCACAGGTGGAAATCTATGACAAATATGCCAATGCGTACCAGATAATTCATCAACATATTGGAGAAGCCCTCAGAGCAACTAATGTGCTTAATGAGACTGGTAAAACTCGCAATGGTTTTGCTGCATCTGCTGCTTATTCCAGTTTTGAGAGTGCTAAACAGAGATTTTTCGGTCATCTACTAAGTAGCATGAAGTCTCAAACACTTATTCAGTCTATTGAGAAGGACTTACACGATGGTCATGCTGCTATAGTGCAACTTGTCTCAACAGACGAGGCTTTACTTGACCGCAGACTAGCTTCGATTCCTACCAGTGAATGGGCAGATCTCAACGTGGATATTACTCCCAAAGAGTACTTATTTGTTTACTTAAAGAACGCCTTTCCTATTACCTTGCATCAGGTTTGGACAGATAAGGAGGGAGTAGAGAGAACTAAACAAATGCTTGACGAAGATGGCAGTCCTATAATTTGTCAGGAAGCTCTCAGAGCCAGAGATACACTTATAGAAGACCTTGCTTTATTGCCACCAGTTCCTTCTCTCCTTGACCAACTCATTCATCATTTTGGACATCAGGAAGTTGCAGAAATTACAGGTCGTTCTAAAAGGATTGTCAAAGAAATGACTGCCACTGGTGAGAAGTTAATGGTTCAACGTCGTAGTTCTAATGCTAATCTAGCTGAGACTCAAATGTTTCAAGATGACCAGAAGAAAATCCTAATCTTCTCTAATGCTGGCAGTACTGGTCGTAGCTATCACGCAGAATTGACAGTACAAAATCTAAGACTACGTAGACATTATGTGGTAGAGTACGGGTGGGAAGCTTCTGTCACTGTTCAAGGTCTTGGTCGTTCCAACAGAAGTAACCAAAAGCAACCTCCAGTATTTGTCCTTGTCACAACTAATGTTAAGGGGGAGCGTAGGTTCACTTCTACTATAGCCCGCCGTTTGGATTCTCTTGGTGCAATCACGAAAGGAGAGCGCAAAACTGGTGGACAGGGACTCTTCCGTGAGACAGACAATCTAGAATCTCTCTATGCCAAAACTGCTTTAAGACAACTCTTTGAAGCCATTTATCATGGACAGATTGAAACTTGTTCTCTACCTGAGTTTGAAGCTATGACAGCACTCAAACTTACCACAACTGAAGGTTATCTCCGAGAAGAACTACCACCTATGAAACAGTTCTTGAATCGTTGTCTAGCTTTGACGATTGAGAAGCAACAGGCTTTATTTGAAGAGTTAGAACGAAGAGTCAACTCTAATATCGAAGCTGCCATTGAAGCTGGCACTTATTCGCTGGGAATTGAAGTTCTCAGAGCAGAAGGTTTCAAGGTTTTAGAACGAAGAACCATCTACACTCAACCAGATACAGGTGCGATGACTCAAGCTGTCAAGATAGAACGAACACAGAAGGTCAAGATCGTAACCGTTGAAGAAGCTGAACAACTTGCTAAAGTTTATGAAGGCAAATCCAAATTTGTTCTGAATAATCGTTCTAATCGAGTTGCTTTAGTACTCCCTACCACTAATCTAATCACTGAAAAGGGTGAAAGTATTCCAAGAGTCAGATTAGTTCGTCCTGCTTCTGAGAGTAAAATCTCACTAGAAGAATATGAAGATTCTTACTACAAGGAAATCACCTTTGGAACCTTTGCTAGAGCGTGGCAAGAGGAAATCAATGAGACTCCCAAGACTAAAACAGATACCTTCTTTCTGATAACTGGATTACTACTGCCTATCTGGAAACGACTAGAGCAGTCCAATCTAAAAGTCTTCAGACTTACTACAGATGATGGTGAAAGACTTCTGGGGCGAATGGTATTACCATTCGTTTGGGAAGCAATCAGTGGTAGTTTTGGTGTTGAGTACCAACTAAGTAGCCAAGAAATCTTTAAGTCTGTTTGGGAGAGAGGTGAATCTGTGAAACTCAATCAAACTCTGAGTTTACGTGCCAGTACAGTAGCTGGTAACAGACGTTTGGAGATTGTTAATTTCACTCATCAAGAGTTTCATTGGTTGAAGTCTCTTGGTGCTTTTAGTGAAATGATTCAACATCGCATGAGATTGTTCTTGCCAGCAGCGGAAAGTAGCTCTCAAATTATTGACAAAATTCGTAGTGCTGTTTCTTAAGGGTACTATTCATAATTGAACTAAAGCACTGTTGCTATTTCCTTACCAATAAGGAGAGAAGCAATAGTGTTTTTTTCTTTTTTCTTGAGCTTACTCTGCCCTTAGAGTGAATCTTTAATTAAATACATAAGTGTGTCTATGAGAAGAATATCTTCTGATTATTACTACTACTATTTTATATTAGAGAACTTATATTAGAGAATATAAGTTTTTATATACTATTATCTTTCATAAGACTCTATTGCTGTATCTAGTCCATAAGCTCTAATTTGAATCATCTGGTCAATTAAATCGAGACAATCAGATTGAAATTGAAGATTTTGGCTTTGGCTATATATTTGTATTAAAAGTTTAGATATGTCTTGTGTATTAACAGATTCACTAGTATTTCTAGTCTTAACTATTTTATCAATAAAGTTTTTACATATTTTATAATTAATTTTTTCAGGAAGTTGACCATTTTGTTTATATAAAGATTGAGTAATTAGATAATCATAGGTTTTATAGGCAGGGCTATCAATAAATTTATCAATAAGGTTAATATAATTAGATAAATCTTCCTCTTTAATTTCCAAAAAACATCTTGCAGCTTCAAAACGTACTTTTTGATCTGAATCATGGAAAAGATCGATTAAACCTTTTTCACAAAACTGTTTAAAATTGGCGAAACGAAGATTAGAAGCATATACTAAAGCAGCAGATTGGCGATGTTCTACTCCACCAAATAAACATTCTTGAGCTAATGACTGTGCATCTTGATTATTAAGAGATACTACAAATACTCGTTTAGCTCCTATTTCTCTAACTTTTAATATTTCTGAATGGATCATTTGCTCAAGAATTGGTTGTAGTTCTAGGAAATGAGTTGGTAGAGCATAGTATAAAAAAGTATCAACTTTATTAGTTCCTAGTAATTCTTCTTCTGTTTGAATAAGTTGGAAAAATAAACGAATGGCTAAATTGCGATCATAGTTTAATACTGCTATTAAAACATCTACAACACAAGCTCTAACAGCAATTACAGAATCTCGTACTATTAACTTTAACACTCCTTGAAGATAGGCAGTCCGATTTTTATCGGCAAAAATTAGTTGAGCAATTGCTTGGACAGCACTTCCTCTTGTTGAGTTAATGCCTGCAGTTAATATATCTGCGCCATAGTAAAAATCGGTGTTCGTTGCTTTAATACGCCATAATTCATTTTCTGGATCTGGGTCACACAAAGCATAATGCCTTACTATATCTAAAGCACTAATAGGCCAATCGAGATGTGCTAACTTTTGGAATAACCAACTAATTGAACGTCCGCAAGGCTTTTGAGGAAGTTGATGACAGCGAAGACAGACATTTAAAACTATTTGGGTATCAATTTTAACGTCAGATTCAGCTATCCCATTTAGAACGGCATCAAAATAAACTGTATTAATATCATTAGGAAAATTATTAATTAATTTAGCAAACCGTTCTGGATCTTTTTTGACTTGCTTTTGTAATTCCCTAGATAATTCAATAGCCCCTCCTACTAATTTACCTGTTCGTTCAAATTGAGTAGCACCATTGTTATATTCGTACTGAATAATAGCTTTTAACCATTGTTCATCTGTCATTTTATTTGCAGCTTCTTCAGGAATAGGGGAACCAACTAAATAAGCTTCCATAGAAATTGGCTGTTCTATCTTTTCAGGATTTCCAAATAACTTATTACCTGAAAATTTTCTTTGCCATTCTTGCAATTTTATATTGGCTTGATGACTACGACGTGAAACATCAATTGCATCCAGAAGAACTAATTGAGCAAATCCCCTTATGGAAAGATATTGAGCACTTTTTTCCCATTCAGGATAATAGTTTAATATTAAATTTTCTAGCTTGGTTAAGTGTTCATTAGAACAATAAGCTGTAACAGACTGTATAAGTTCATGGGTTGCCCAATATGGAGCAGCATCTCCATTGCCTCCACAAATTGCATATCCTGTTCTTAATCGTTCAGGTTGCTCACATAAGTAGTCAATAGCTTCATCAGCAAACTGTTTTCCGTTAGCTGTATAAGCACAAATGAAAAGATATTGGATTGTTTCATATTGGGAACAATGTAAGTTTTGTTGTATAAAGTCTAAAAACTCTTCAGGACTTTTTTTGGCTAAATTACATAAAGCTATTTTCATTGAGACAAGTAAAACATTATCTATTCCATAATTTATTCCGTAAGTACGTTCTCCCCATACTCTATCTTGTAAAGCTTGTAAAGGAGGATTATTGGAATTATCAACTGTTAATTCAATAACAGAAATTATAAAGGGAAAAACAAAGTTAATAAAATCTGACGAAGCTTTGCCTGAATTTTCTGTAAAAATTTGAGTATATTGAGTATCATTTATTGTTCCTAAATTATCTCTAGAAATATTTTGAACAAATGGATTAATATTAATATTTAACCCACAGAACTTGTTTAGGTACATAATGTTGATTGTAATACATCTTAAATAAACCGAGTATAAATAAATGAGCCGAATCAAATACAATATTAAAAGTCTATTTAGATGGTGTCCAATAGCTTCAGCAGTCCAATTAGGACTATTTCTTGAAAGAGAATATAAATTCTGCCATCTATCTTGCACTGAATCTAAGATACCCTCATCAATTAAACAAAGAAAAAAGTCAAAAAATTCACGACTAGTATTAAGTTCTGGGATTCTTTGAATAAATCTAAATAATCGTTCATTCCACTCATTTGATAGATTAATAAAAGGGGTTAACAATTCTGCTACCCTAGCACTTGTTGATGAATTTCTCTGTGCAACTGATAGTAAAATCATTATTTGCTCAAATGGAAGAAGATTGTCGTCTTTTAAAGATTTTTCAAATTCTCCAAGAGAATCTAATAATTGAAACCACCTTCCTGAATTATTATGAGAAGAGCTATATAATAATTCCCAAACATGACTATTTAAAGAATGATTGGGGTCTTTAGCAAAAGACTTAATCATTTGCCATTCCTCTGGAGTTGGGCTCTCAAAGGTTGATAGTAAAGCTAAAGTAACTTTTTTAATGTGAAAGCGAATCTCAGAACTGGTTAGTAGTTTATGTAAATCTTTAAGATATTGCTCAAGATTATTTTCTCGCTGATGAAGCAAAATTTGTCGAACTTGAGCGCGTTTAAATAAGTGTTGTTCACCTTTCAGTAGAAATAAGTATAAACTTTTTTCCTCGCTCACAAAAATTCGAGCAAAGGCATAGTCAAAAAAACTCTCATGGAAAAATCTGATTCTATTATCCTCTTGAATTAGAACATTTTCAGAAATCATTACATCAACATCTTTTATTAGATATTGGTCAAGAATAGATTTCGGTGCTGATAAACTTTGTTGTTGTTTATCACTCATATATTTACACAATGTATTTATTATTTGTTTCCAAGGTATACAATAACCAAGAATATCTTGAATTTTTCTTTGTTTATGTTCCCAATATTGATAAAATAGTTCATTTTCATTCTTAAAATTTAACGCTTTTATTTCAGAGTTTTCAACTATTTCTGATAGTAGCTTTAGATGTAGAGGAAGAGATAATAAGTCTAGTTGTTTTTTGTTTAGTTTTCTTGAATCTAATCCTAGTATCTCAATAATATCTTTTACTTCAGATTCTCTTAAAGGTTTAATATCAATTATTTGAACTAACCCATCCTTGCCAGTTAATTGCTTTATTCTAGAATCATTCTCTAAATCAAATTTACGACAAGCCAATAATAATTTTACATTATAATACTGAGAAGCCTGATCAATAATATCGTTAATACAATCAAAAAATTGAGAATTACGTCCAGATGCACGACTCACGGAATCTAATTGATCAATGATTAATATACAGTCACGTTTGTCACTCTTAGCAACATTACTTAGTACAATAGCTGGTGAAGCGGGTAATTTTAATTGTTCACCTACACTATCGGGATGATATACTGGTTGTAGCCTATCTACGCTAAAAGCCAGTAGCAGAATTGATTGATCTTTTAGTTCTTTAACTATTTGAAGTAATATATTACTTTTACCAGATCCAGCTTTACCAACTAACAAGACACCCTTTTTATTATTAGAATTAGTTAAAGCTTCTAAAACAGTTTGTACTTGATCTCTAAGGATCAACGAATTAGGAATAATTGTAGAGCTTTGCAATCGACTTAAATATATTTTATTCGCTTTATCAATAGCAGATAAAACATGATGATTCTTTCCCCATTCTCGGCGCTGATAACCTCTTTGATTAAGATGATTCCAAATATCTAAAGCATTCAATTCATAATGAACTTTATCAAGAGCGAATTGAGCTAAAATATCTACAACATTAGCATATTCGTCATTATTAAAATCAAGATTTTTCTTTTCAACTAAGGCTTTTAGACGATTTTGAACTGATTGACGTAAAAACTCTTCACCAACTATTATTACACATACCCTTTTTAGAAGCTCATAAGTTTTTATAACAGATTGTTCAATTATGCGATCATTAAAACTAGCTTTTCCATTTTTTATAGCTTCAAGGG
This sequence comes from Chroococcales cyanobacterium PMM_0086, assembly GCA_949127655.1. Taxonomy (GTDB): domain Bacteria; phylum Cyanobacteriota; class Cyanobacteriia; order Cyanobacteriales; family Microcystaceae; genus CAISPN01. Next base: position 10,488 of record CASBQB010000424.1, read on the forward strand.
AATTTTCGATTTCTTTGACTTGAACCTTTATCCAATGTTGACAAAGCTCAAAAAAGCTTTTATTTAATTTATTAGCTATTAAACATTCTGTTTGAAATTCTGTCCAATCTTTTGATCTTATTGCTCTATCAGATAATTCTCTTAACTGAGAAGCATCATTAATGGAAATAAAATAACAATAGGTACTAGTTTCTTCAAGTTTATTTCTGAAATTAGATAATATATTCTCATTGAGTAAATTAGTAATTGTCCAATGTCCTGTTGTGTTCTGACGCTTAAGCTGATGATATTGTCGAATATCTTTTATCTGAAGCCAAAATTCAACACCTTTTCCCTCTTCTCCAAAAGGCTCTAAACGAATAGAATCTGCTTGTTCATCTAAAATATCAATGATACATTTTACCGTCCATAAACCTTCATAACGATTACCAAATTTATCTGCTGGTCCACCAGGTAAAGGCATATAATTTTAAAAACTTTATATAGTTCTATATTAGTTGATTTTTTTCGTATATCTGCTGGATCTTCTCCTTATTGCAGTCTCCTTATTGTTTTGAGCTTTTTGTTGTCGAATATACTTCAACAAAAGAAAAACTGGTTTCAAACCTGCGAACCACAGTGTCTTCCTTACCCTTTTTCTCAAAAACCGATACACTAGCACCTTCTAGTTCGATGACTCCCTCTGTGTCAATACTGGTTATCTTCCCTGACAAGGCAGCTATCCAATCATTTTCTTCTGTAATTTAAGTTATGTTTTTATTATAGAAAACAATTTTGTATCCCAATGAGATACAATAAATTTATGTCAAAAGATAAATGGCTAAGAGTTCGTCTCGATGATGAACAAGATAAAAAGCTTGCTCAGTACGCCTTAATTAGAGGTGTATCTCGTTCTGACCTCATTAGAGAAATTATTGATTCTCTACCAATGCAACCAAATGACCAAAAAATCGAGTTTAACTCAAAACTAAAATTACCAGAAACACCAGAGGTAAACACAATGCAAATAACCGATAATTTAGGTAATCGCTTTCTTTTAACAGTTGATTATCGTCCTAACTTTAAATTATGGAGAGTTGTTATACAAAAATTAGAATTATTTAATTTTGTTACTCTTGTAGCACAGGCTGATCTTGTTAGAGAGTCAGAATCTAAAGATGGAGAGATATGGTTAAATTATATAGCTCTATCAAAATCTGAAGAGTTTAGAGGAACTGATAATATTCTTTGGAATGCTATTCAAAATCTAATATTTCAACAAAAATGGTCTAAATTATATGGACAAATAACTTTAGAACAAATTGAAAAAGAGCCTAGACGAGTATCTTGGTTAAAGCAAAATAATTTCAGTATTGAAAGTCAATCAAATCAAGAAAATCTATATTTTTGTAAAACTTTTTGAATAAAAAATATCACATAAATATTTTTGTCAGTAAGGAAAAGCTTTAACAAATTTATTTATAAGATACTGAAAACTTTTTCTTAATCTCTATAACACCCTTACAGTCTCTTTCTTAGAGATTGGTAAGTTTTTTTTCTAATGACGATGAAGTAGTTTCATTAATATTTCTCCAAAAAAGTTGTCTTTTTACTTGTTATTAAATAGTGTTTTTCTGCTCTAGCAATCAATCAATTAAATAATTAGTAAGACATAAAGCGCAAACTTTCCAAGAGATTTACTAGAAAAAAACATCTTATAAGCCTAACGGCTATTTGAAGTTGATTAAACTTTTCTGGAGAAATCAACCCATGAAACAAGGTCTAACATTAGTAGAAATGGCACAACAAATCCAAATTCAGAGTCATTCAAAAAGGGATTTTGTGGTTAATACTAGTCAAATTAAAATGAATGACGACGGTTCATCAATCTCACTCAAAACATCTGAAACCATTGAAAATTTTACACCGACTAACCATACTCTTGGACAAATTGCTCAGCGTTTAAATATTCCAATAAAATATTTCAATCTGATGCAAAAACAAGCTCCTGAGTTACTAGCTGAAAACGTCAATTATTGGTTTGCTCATCAACCAGAGTTAAGGATGATTCGGACTATTGACGACTCTGTTCGGGCATACTTAAGCAACAGATATCGAAGAATCGACAATTACGAAATAGCTGAGATGGTACTTCCAGTTTTATCAGAATTTGGGGAGAATTTGCACATTGCCAGCATTGGTTTAACAGAATCCAAACTTTACATCAAGGCAGTCAATAAAGCTGTACAAACCGATGTCAAAGTCGGAGATACTGTACAAGCTGGAGTTATGATAAGTAATTCTGAGATTGGTCTAGGCTCTATTAGAATCGAACCTTTGGTCTTCAGACTCGTTTGTCTAAATGGAATGATCGTCCCTGACTATGGGATGAAAAAATATCATGTAGGACGAGCCTTTGAAGAGATAGAAGATTCAGATGAAATTTTATCCGATGAAACAAAAAAGGCTGAAGATACAGCATTATTGTTAAAGGTCAGGGATATGGTCAAAGCAGCTACATCATCCGCATTATTCACACAAATTGTCGATCTAATGAGAGAGTCAACCGA
>CASBQB010000425.1 GCA_949127655.1 Chroococcales cyanobacterium PMM_0086
GGAAGGACAAGAAACATAAGGATGTAGTATACTTTCATACGGATAAAGGCTGGTGGAGTCCTAAGTTTGGTGAGTTGGGGTAACTTTAAATGTATTTGTTATGTCCGATTATTTAGTTGTTTCCCTAATACTAATAGGATACTTTTCTTCTTCTGAAAATGGTGGTGTTTTGGCGTTAACAATTAAAGCACCTGTAGAGGAAACCATGATCCATTTTGTCTCTACCACTATCTCAGGTTGATGAAGCTCTATAGTCGTTTCAATACGTGGATGCCAATTAATATTCTGCATGACAGCACCATTAAAGTCACCAGACCTTGTGATTGTTGTAGTCAAGACAAACCCTTGGGAAGTACAATCTAGGTCAGTTCTAAACTCAGATGAATCCATAGAACCAAGAACTGGCCCGATGGCAATTACATTGAGCGTTTTGTTTGTGCTGTTAGATGTAGTAGCGGACTGTGGTAAGAGGATCTTTGCCTTTTCTGGTTTAGGCTTAGTTTCTGGCAGTTTTGATAGAGCGATTGACTTTACTTCTAGACCAGTACAATTCTTGACAGGGTCTTGTGCGGCTGTAGAAACGAATGGTTCTTTCATCGTTAACAGTTGCCAAGAAGAAGCAATGGTACCTGCTAAGTACAGGAAAAAAGAACTTCGTTTTTTGGGTTTGCTCATAAGTTAAGGTCGTTTAGCTTTATTGAGTTTTTTGTAATTGTAATTTCTCTCAAGGTAATAACTTCTGAATTCTTTCGGGTAATTTATTAGTTTCTTCTAGAAAAGTGATATCACAATTTCTAGATTGTCCTGTAGTTATTGCTAATTCTTTCATGAAATTAATCGCCTCTATATATAGTGACAAATAATGTATAACCAGTGCCAAATTAAGGGGTATTGAAGGAGAAAATGGACAACTTGTCCAATTTGATGTTCAATAACTTCAGGAGTTTTCAAAATTAACTTTAGATATTTTCTATCTGATTATCGTTCACCAAATTGTCGCCTTCGTGATTATTATCTCCAATTTTCAAAACTTGTTTTATTTTCTCTAGGTGCTCACTTGGGGGAGAATCATCAGCAATGATTACCGTAACCTTTTCCTTAATACCTTCTTGATTTTCCACAATAACGTCATATTCCCAATAAGTACTTTTGTCTGATTGTTTTTTTTTCTTAGCTACTTTTCTGGCTGCTCTTTTAGCTGCTCTGGCTTTTGATGGTTTACTCATAGTTAGTAATTTCCTCTATTTCCGCTCTCGTCGATAATTCAAGTCAAAAATCTTTGCTGCATTGTCTTTGCTCTTTTCCTATCAGCAATAGCCTTTCTAGACTCCAATCGTTCCCGTGCTATTTTATTAACCTGAGCCAATTCATCAGGTCTAAGGGCCAGAAAAAGATAAGCAGCTTCCAACCAAATCTCTTTGGTAAGACGTTCTTTATGACATAACTGCCTTAGAGACTCGTCAATAACAGATTCAACTCGTATAGTATTGCGAATAGTTTCAAAGTCTTCAAGTATTAATGAATTCTGAGATTCTTGACTCAAAGACTCCTTACTGTCATGACTTGTCTGAGTCTGTTCAGGCTCAGTAGAATTATTACTTAGTGCTTCAGTCTGGTTGAGGTTTTCTGATGACCGTAGGGCAGCCGGAACGGTAGTTTTTCCAGGGAGACTTATTTCTTCAATGGCATCTGGACGGTTGGGTACTTGAGGTTTTTGTTTTTTCATTAACCGCTCAAGTGCGTTATCAGTACTCATGTTATTTCTCCATTAATTGTTTAGTAGTAAAGAGTCTCAACATTTCTCGAAAAGGACGTTCTAAATCGGGATAACCTAATTCGCTTAGTAGACTTCCTTGATTTAATGCCTGTTTGTAGCGTTCACTCTCTAGAATTGAGGCGAAGATAGTAGTTCCGTTAGTTATTTCTTTCATAGCGTTAATCGCCCTAGCACTATCTTTGGATTGAGATAGTCCGAACCATTTATCTCGAAACGGCACCACTCCAGCCAATGTTCCAGTGAAGGCTCCCAACTGCTCCAGATTGCTAACTAATTCTAAAGTACGAATTAGAGAATTAACTCCTTTGGTAGATGCTTCTGCTGGAATCAATAAGAAATCGGCTGCTCCTACAGTAGCTATACTAATTTGAGTTCGAGCAGGTGGTGAGTCAATTATGCAGTAATCAAAATAGTTGACTAAAGGTTTTAATCTGGCTCTCAAAATAACTGCACCCATACCACTATTGGCCAGATATTCTTGAGCGTTACTAAGTCCATCATCAGAAGGAATGAGGAATTGATTGGGATGATTGAGGCTATATACTGCCTCTGTCCCTTTTACGAGGTCTTTAATTAGTTCTAGTAAAGTTGGTGCATTTGGCTCCACCTCGTGGTTAAGGAAAAAAGTCAGGTTGGATTGAGGGTCGGCATCAATAAACAATACTTTAGATTCAAGAGCAAGCAATTTTCCCAAAAAGTAGGCTGTTGTAGTTTTGCCTTGACCCCCACTTAAGGATGTCACTACTATGGTTTTCATAAAATATTAATTTTGACTTTCATCAATTATGACATCAACACCTCTTGATGTCAAGACTATAAAGTAATAAAGAGTCAGTTTGTCTTATATACATAAAGTCTTGACTTAAATACATAAAAGTGATTTAACATCAATATAGAAACAAATAAATATACTACATCTTAATTAAACCCAAGACTTTAGATTGGGCCATGTCTGAACTCTGAAGGTACTCCTGAAGACTAGTTAAAGAGCTATGTCCACTTAACTCTTGTAAATCTGCTAGTGATGCACCATTCTGATGGCAGTAAGTGAGAAC
>CASBQB010000426.1 GCA_949127655.1 Chroococcales cyanobacterium PMM_0086
GGGAACCAGCTTGGGAAGTAGAGTCAGCCGCCTTAGCAGTTCATTCTACTATCTGGAGTGGCAGTAAAAACCCTCAAGCCAACGGGGATGAACTCCTACGCCAAAGTTATCATAAAGTTATACAAGAAAATATCTCCCTAACACCACAAAATATTCTCGATCTTGGCTGTAGTGTTGGAATGAGTACTTTTGCCCTTAAACAATCTTACCCACAAGCCCAAATTACCGGACTAGACCTATCCCCCTATTATTTAGCTGTAGCCCAATATCAAGCTAGAGAACGTCAAATCTTAGGCGTTAACTGGAAACACGCAGCAGCCGAGTCTACAGGGTTAACAGAAGACTCTTATGATCTAGTTTCTTCCTTCTTGGTTTTTCATGAACTACCTCAAAAAGCTAGCTTAGAGATACTCAAAGAAGCTTACCGTCTCTTGCGTCCAGGAGGTTACTTCACCATGATGGACATGAACCCACAGTCTCCCATCTATGGTCAAATGCCCCCCTATATTCTGACTCTTTTAAAAAGTACAGAACCCTATTTAGACGAATACTTCACCCTAAATATAGCAGAAACCTTTAAATTAGCAGGATTTAACGAACCCCTCGTTATTCCTAATAGTCCTCGTCATCGCACTATTATTGCTCAAAAACCAGATCTAGGTTAGCAATTCTCATTATGACAATGGCTGGTCGTACTCCTTGGAAGATAGAAACAGAAAATAACAACACTGATTTAAGTGAAAGAGGAGCGATTTTTGAAGATTCACCACCAGACAATCGCTCTAAAAGTAAAACTCCTATTAGAAAATGATTCTCTAAGTATGATTGAAGTTATGAGAGCTTACTGTAAATTTCATATGTACTTTTAGATTTTACTGTAACGCTAAGGAATAGGATAGGGGTAGAGGAGATTACCTGTTTCTTTTTGTAAAGTATTGATGTAGCTAATTAAACCTTCTCTAACAGTTTCTTCTCTTTTTGCGTTAACTTCACTAAAGACACTTTTTAGAGTTGTATCACATTCTCTTACAGGGGTAATCTTATCACTCACCAACTTAAAACTATGTTTATCAATGTTTAGTAAGATTAGCTGTTCTAAACACCAGATTTTATGTTTAATGTAGCAAGCTTAGAAAGTATATCATTGTCAATTAAGTAGATGCAAGCTGACAAAACTAATCTCCTAGTAGTTCATCTAGATAGTCATAGTTATCTTGACTATAAAGGTTCCAATCTAGATGTTCTTCTAAGGACTGATTAATTATTTTTTGTCCATTATCAGAGGGATATAATTTTTCTAAGGCTTTATTAGCCATTCCCAAATTGTTATTATAATAAGCATAGTTGAGTGCGAGTATCCCAGGGTCAACAGTGGGATGTTCTTCTACTGAAATGTTAAGATACTTAATTAAGTGATTGTAATTATGGAATGATTTATCACCTAAACAATTATCACAATCACCTAAAAGTAAATCTTCTGCAAATCTATTAGCTTGAACCTCTTCTTGATCAAGAGAATTAGAGTCAATTTGATCATCAACTAATAACATCCCTTCTTTAACATGACCCAAAACCAGATGACCTAATTCATGCGCAAGATGAAAAGCTAACCAAGAAGAAAATCTTCTTTTACTACTTAAAACAATCACAGGATGACCACACTGCAATTGAATTAAGGCAGTTATTTTTTTACTAGGATAGTTATTAAAGTAGATAACCGCGATACCATGTTCCCAACAGTAGTCAAGAATGGATGATAAATCTACTCTTGAATGTTTCTCTAGTATTTCTGCTCTAACTTGTTCTGCATTCTGGGCAACAGAGATAAACTCTTTTTGTACTCCTATAGCTACAACCTCAGCAACCCTTGAGGCTATTGAATGGGCTGCATTTGGTGTCTCTGAGAATTGTTGATTATGGTACTTAAAATTAGTGTATGGAAGTTGTTTAAATTTAACTGGTTGATCTTCTTCTAAAAGACTTCCGAGATCTAAGTTAAGGCGTTTAGCAATATGTCCTGCACCTTCTAAAACAGCCATAGGTTCTTTGTCTAGTGAGTTATCCCACCAGCTAGGTAATCCATTCTCCCTGATGTACTCCTTACTAAAGCCTACCTTAGTAAGCTTACTAATGATTTTAGGCATAGTTATGATCTTTGTCATTGTTCTAGCCTCCTGGTGTTAAAAAGTGATGATGTTGATTGAAATTATCAGAGGTTACTATAATGTGTCAATGCTTGTCTATCTCTATTGTAGGTCAGGCTTGAGCTACTCTGATTACTTCTTGACAAAGCCAAAACTATCTGATATAGTGAGTGGTTTGTGTAAACATTAAACAAAAGCGATAAGAAATCCTTGGCTAACGTCATTGTAGTAGGTGCCCAATGGGGCGATGAAGGAAAAGGCAAAATAACAGACTTGTTAAGTCGTTCTGCTGACATGGTAGTACGTTCGCAAGGTGGGGTGAATGCGGGTCACACGCTAGTAGTACAGGGACAGACCTTTAAACTACATCTCATTCCATCGGGAATACTCTATAAAGAGAAAGAATGTATTATAGGTTCAGGGACAGTAGTTGACCCAAAAGTTTTACTAGAGGAAATAGCTCAACTAGCTACCTTGAACGTCTCAACTGAAAACTTAATGATTTCTCAGACCGCTCATGTAACGATGCCGTACCATCGAATCATTGATCGCGCTTCGGAAGAAAGAAGAGGAAAACATAAAATTGGGACAACAGGTAGAGGGATAGGCCCGACCTATGCAGACAAATCAGAAAGAACGGGGATCAGAATCATCGACTTGATGACCGAAGATAGCCTACGTCAAAAATTGGAATGGACAATTAACTATAAGAACGTTATCCTAGAAAAGCTATACAATATTGATCCCCTTGATCCTCAAGAAATTATTCAAGAATATATCGGCTATGCAGAACAACTCAAGCCTTATGTAATTGATAGTTCCCTGAAGATCTACGAAGCAGTTAAAAAACGCAAAAACATCCTTTTTGAAGGCGCACAAGGAACCCTGCTAGACCTAGATCATGGAACATACCCCTATGTAACCTCCTCTAGTCCAATTGCTGGAGGCGCTTGTGTGGGATCAGGAATAGGACCAACTATGATCGATCGGGTAATTGGAGTAGCTAAAGCCTACACCACCCGAGTAGGAGAAGGACCTTTCCCAACTGAAATAGAAGGTGAAATGGGACAATATCTCTGTGATCGTGGGGCAGAATTTGGCACCACAACAGGCCGGAGAAGGCGCTGTGGTTGGTTTGATGCGGTAATAGGTCGCTATGCAGTGCGGATCAATGGTCTAGACTGTCTAGCTATTACCAAGTTAGATATCCTAGACGAACTAGATGAGATTCAAGTCTGTGTAGCTTATCAGTTGGATGGCGAAATCTGTCATCATTTTCCCAATAACGCCAAAGAATTTGCTCGCTGTCAACCCATCTATAAAACTTTATCTGGATGGAAACAGTCTACAGTACATTGTAGAACACTAGAAGACCTTCCTAAGCAAGCATTGAACTATCTCAAATCCTTAGCGGAATTGATGGAAGTACCGATAGCCATTGTCTCTTTAGGTGCTAGTCGAGATCAAACAATTATCGTAGAAGACCCCATCCACGGGCCAAAACGAGCTTTATTAGATTCCCATGGCAGCCCAGTACATAATTATAATTTAACAGGAGATCCCAGATGAGTATTACCCTTGAATGCCAAAAAAGACCCGATAACACTAAACCTAATGCTTTACGTCGTGAAGGCTTGATCCCTGCTACCCTCTATGGACATCAAGGTACTGAGTCTGTCTCTCTCGTCATTCCAGAAAAACAAGCCTATGCTCTATTAAGACGTGCTTATGTCAACAAAACTCAAATAGAAATTAATATTTCTGATCTTTCTTGGAATGGTAAAGCGATTATTCGAGAAGTACAAGCTCATCCTTGGAAAAAAACACTCTATCATTTAAGTTTCTTTTATCAGGCTTAAATGTGAAGCAAATCTTAATTAAGGGA
>CASBQB010000427.1 GCA_949127655.1 Chroococcales cyanobacterium PMM_0086
CTTGGGAAAAACGTAGAAATGAAATCAAAACTAAAATTGACTGGCAATTTACCACTGAGGACGCTCGTATTAAATTGAAACATCTTTATCCAACTATTAGTGCTTGACAGACCACTAGAAGCCCAAATAAGACTAGAGGGTGAAGTAAAAACCTTACAGGTAGAAATTCAGAACGTCAAAGAAGATGTCAGAGACATCAAGATTACTGAGAGATGGCTGATCGGATTATTTTTGACCCTGATCGGATTAATAGGGACTGTTTTAATCAGACTGTTTAATCTCCTGCCTACTTAACAGTTTAAAGCACCGTCTCCAATAAGAGTGCTTTTGATTGGTTTTTATGCTATTATAGTTGTGTTAAAAAAAACATCATACTCATTCTACTTAGAGTTCGACCCCATGCGAACGGTAGAGAAAAGGTAAATCCCCAAGAATTTAGGCTGGGGAAAAGGTCAAAGAACATTATAAAATTTGATTAACAAACTTAAATCGGTAAATTTATGGCACAACGCACTTGGTTAGGCGATATCCTCAGACCACTCAACTCTGAATATGGCAAAGTAGTACCTGGCTGGGGAACCACAACCCTAATGGGAGTATTTATGCTTTTGTTTTTTGTATTTCTCCTGATCATCTTACAAATTTATAACTCCTCTCTCTTACTAGAAGGGTTCAAAGTAAACTGGGCTTCTTAAGACCAGTCATTACTCTAGCTGTGTCTGAAATAAACATTTAGTTATCCCGGATATTTCCGGGTTTTTTTAGGTAAAATTTAGGTAAAAAGAGGAAAAACATGAATGTTTTTGGGGTAGGATTACCGGAAATAATAGTCATTCTGACAATCGCCTTATTGATCTTTGGGCCTAAGAAACTGCCGGAAATTGGCAAAAGTCTAGGTAAAGCCGTCAAAGGGTTTCAAGATGCTTCCCGTGAATTTGAAAGTGAATTTAAAAGAGAAACAGAACGTTTAGAAGAATCAGTAAGCCTACAAGCAAGACTAGAAGATAGTCAGGTTAAAGAAACTAATCCCGAAGAAAAAATCTAACCCTTGTCAGATCCCCAGTCAGAGAAGTACCATTAAGCACAAAAGACAAAATAAATCCCAAGGATACTGGTAAGATATTTTTCAAGACTTAACGAAAAAGGAGTCCCGCGCTTGTTGACCGTAGGGCGGACCGCAGGGTCTAAGCGTCGGGAGGAATTTGAGACGTTGACTTCAGTCAGCCCGTAGGGTTCCTGTCAGTCGTATTGCCAGTACCTTCACCTTTATGCTGTAATAGATGAAATTGCCTGAATAAATCTGTATGAAACAAACTATCACCGCTAAACTAAAACTAAGCCTCTCTCAGGAGCAAAAAGAACTCTTAAGAACGGCTTCTTTGGCGTATAGGGATGGGTTGAATTATACTTCTGGTATAGCTTTTGAGATGAATTGTAGTTCTAGTCCGACAACAATACAGAAGGTTGTTTACAGGGAACTACGAGACAAGTTCAGTCTACCATCACAAATGGCTTGCAATATCCCTCGTCAGGTGGCAGCCAGCTACAAGACTCAGTGGACTAAATACAAGCAGAATAAGCTAGCTAGAGAGAAAGGTAAGACTAAGAAGAGATACAAAGGACTAGACACTCCTATGGAATACTCTTCTAGAACTCTGTACTTAAGCTATGGGCGAGACTTTTCTTTGGTTAAAGGACAAGTGAGTATTGGCACACTTAAAGGCCGTATTAAAGTAGACTATCAAGGATACAACAAGCATCTTGATTACATTAGACAAGGTACAAGAATTGGTGGCGCTAAGGTTTGGTACTGCAAATCTTCTAAAACTTATTATCTTCTAGTTCCACTAGAAATAGAAGTTGCTGATGTTAAACCCGATGACATCAAAAAGGTAGTAGGGGTTGATGTAGGACAACGCTGTCACGCAGTCATTACTGATGCTCAGAACAATATCCAGTTTTATCATGGAGGAGAAACCAACTATAGAGCAGAACATTACAAGAGAGTAAGACAAAGATTGCAGGCTAAAGGCACACCCTACGGGCTGTCCTTCGGTCAACGTTCAGCTACAAGGAAATTAATAGCTTTGTCTGGAAGAGAGAGACGGTTTAAGCGAAATCGTAATCACGATTTGTCTAGCAAAATAGCAACTTCTAACACACTAATAGGATTAGAAAATCTAACCAATATCAGAGAAAGCACCAACAGAAGAAGTAATTCTAAAGCATCTAAAAAACAACGCAGAGCTAACAGGAACCAATCTAAATGGGGTTTTGCGGAGTTACATTCTTTTATTGATTATAAAGCTGTGCTTAACAGTTCTATGTCCATAAAAGTGGATGCTCATTACACATCCCAGCAATGTGTTAAATGTGGGCATACTTCCAAAAACAACAGACCTGACAAGGGTTTGATGTTTGATTGTGAGTGTTGTGGGTATAAGTTACATTCGGATCTAGTAGGAGCTAGAAATATATGTATGCGGACGATGATACTTAGACAGGATTTGAGTAGCACGGGGTTGTTGTCGGTAACCCCTGATGTCTCGAAAGATGAAGGTAAAGCGGATAACCTGAAGAGGTTTTCTGTTTCTCTGACCGAAGGTCAGTACTGCGCTGGATTTCAGAGGCAAGCCCGCGCTCCTAGAGCGTCGGGTAATTGACGACTTAAGTATATGGTATTCACATGAGAATCTTAGTCACTGGTGGTGCTGGTTTTATCGGTTCCCATTTAATTGATCGGCTGATGAAAGCAGAACATGAAGTCCTCTGCTTAGATAACTTCTATACAGGCGATAAGTCGAATATTCGTCAATGGGTGAATCATCCTAACTTTGAATTGATTCGCCATGATGTGACTGAACCTATCCGCTTAGAAGTAGACCAAATTTATCATCTAGCTTGTCCTGCTTCGCCAGTTCATTACCAATTTAACCCCATTAAAACAGTTAAAACTAATGTTCTAGGCACAATCAATATGTTAGGACTAGCTAAAAGAGTAAAAGCTAGATTACTGATGGCCTCAACTTCAGAAGTATATGGAGATCCAGAGGTTCACCCGCAACCAGAAGAGTACTGGGGAAAGGTCAATTGTACGGGTATTAGGTCTTGTTACGATGAAGGAAAGCGCATTTCAGAAACTCTTTGCTTTGACTATTACCGGGAACATCAAGTAGATATTAGAGTAGCCAGAATATTCAATACTTATGGACCAAGGATGTTAGAAAATGATGGTCGAGTAGTGAGTAATTTTATTGTACAGGCCCTTAGAGGGATACCCTTAACTGTCTATGGAGATGGTTCCCAAACGCGCAGCTTCTGCTATGTTTGGGACTTGGTAGAAGGATTGATGCGGTTGATGAATGGAGACCAAATAGGACCAATTAATCTAGGAAATCCAGGTGAATACACAATACTGCAACTAGCCCAAATAATCCAGGAAATGGTCAACCCAGATGCTGAATTGATCCACAAACCACTACCACAAGATGATCCAAAACAAAGACAACCTGACATAACTAAAGCTAAAACGTATTTGGCTTGGGAACCGACTGTTCCTTTACTTGAAGGGCTAAAATTGACAGTCGAAGATTTCAGTAAGCGTTTTGCTGTTAAAGTAGTTGGAAAAGATTTCTAAGAGGATAAAAAAATGCGTGTTTGTGTCATAGGAACAGGCTATGTAGGGCTAGTTACAGGAGTCTGTTTAGCATCTGTCGGACACCATGTTATCTGTATAGATAACAACGAAGAAAAAGTTAAACTGATGAAATCTGGACAGTCCCCGATTTTTGAACCAGGACTGTCTGAATTAATGCAGTCCTCTGCTGCTTCAGGCCTTTTAGAATTTACAACAGATTTAGGACAGGGAGTCAGACATGGAGACATTCTATTTATTGCTGTTGGAACCCCCTCATTACCCACAGGAGAAAGTGATACTCGCTATGTAGAAGCAGTAGCAAGGGGTATTGGCGCTCATCTGAACCACGGTTATAAAGTGATTGTCAATAAGTCAACTGTACCTATTGGTTCTGGAGATTGGGTACGTCTACTAGTTATAGATGGGCTGACTGAAAGGAAAAAAGCATCCATAACAGAAGGGGTTGAAGGTGTAGCAGAAACTATAGATGCTAATTTTGATGTAGTCAGCAACCCAGAATTTCTCAGAGAGGGTTCAGCTATCTATGATTCTTTTAATCCAGATCGGATTGTCTTAGGTAGTAATAATTTAAAAGCTATTCAAATGATGCAGGAACTCTATACACCCATTGTAGAGCGTAAACATGGCGCAAATTCTGGTCTACCGCCTATTCCAGTAGTAGTAACAGACCTAAATTCTGCAGAAATGATTAAATATGCAGCCAATGCTTTCCTAGCTACCAAAATTAGTTTTATTAATGAGGTGGCTAATATTTGTGATAGGGTGGGTGCAGATGTAACACAAGTCGCTCAAGGTATAGGTTTAGATTCGAGAATTGGCGGTAAGTTTCTCCAAGCTGGAATTGGTTGGGGTGGGTCTTGTTTTCCTAAAGATGTTTCTGCCTTAATTCATACAGCTAATGACTATGGATACGAAGCAGAACTTCTCAAGTCAGCAGTTTCGGTTAACCATCGTCAACGTCTGATAGTTATAGAAAAGTTACAACAAGAACTAAAAATCCTCAAGGGGAAAACAGTAGGACTTTTGGGCTTAACTTTTAAACCCGATACAGATGACATGAGAGATGCTCCCTCTCTGAATATCATTGAGCAACTAAACCGTCTTGGCGCTAAAATAAAAGCCTATGATCCAATTGTTTCTCAAAGTGGACTCAGTCATGCCCTCTCAGGTGTCATTATTGAAACTGATAGTGTCAGACTTGCAGATGGATGTGATGCACTAGTTTTAGTTACTGATTGGCAGGAATTTCTGAAACTAGATTATGCAGCAATGGTCAAGTCTATGCACAATCCTTTAATTATAGATGGACGTAATTTCCTCAATCGTCAAGATATTGAAGCTGCAGGTTTCCGTTATGTAGGTGTAGGACGTTAAGTATTAGACCTGGTTGAGTCTCTTGACAGTAAAAGGGATTTCAACTAGGTCTAACCTCTAAAATAATCTATAAAAAGTAAATAATAAGCCCAAACTAAAGCCAATCAACAAACCCAATAAATGACCTAAAAAACTCACTTGTGGAGTATTAAAATCTATAAAAAACTGTAAACTTACTATCAACAAAAGAGAGACCAGACGTTTTGCTGCTAGGGTTGACTTTTCAACTAACCACGCGTAAAAAGATAGGGCAATAATTCCCCCCAATAGCCCCATAATAGCAGCAGAAGCCCCAATAAGGACTTGATTAACCTTACCTTGTTCTATAGCAATTAAGGTATACAGACCCATTGATCCTATCCCACTTACTAAATAGAGAACTAAATAGCGTGTTCTGCCAAGTTGAAGCTCTACAAAACGACCTAGTAAATACAAAGCAATCATGTTAGTTAGAAGATGAATATGTCCAAAATGCAAAAAATTAGCCGTGACAATTCTCCACCATTCCCCCTCTTGTACCTTAACTGGAACTAGCCCCCCTAAATCATAGAGAACTTCTGGATTTTGACTACCACCTTGTTTAATTTCTAAAGCAAAAATAATCAAGTTAATAATAATTAAAATGTAGGTTAAAAAGGGTGTTTTAACTCTGGTTTTTTTCGTTAATTTCATTGTTTAATCTACTTAATTTAATGATATAATAGATAGATATATGCTAAATATATAGCCTGTTCTACATTAGTTGTTAACTCTTACTCCTCTTATACCTTGGAGAGAAAAGCTTAAGTTATCAGGGTGTTTATAATTAAAATAGGACTGCTATATATAAAGCAAAGTAAATAGAAAAAAATAGTAAAAATTTTATGTCCTCCACAATCTTAACACTTTCAAAAGAAGTGATTAACCTTATTGCGGCTGGAGAAGTCATTGATTCAATGGCAGCTGTAGTGAGAGAATTGGCAGAAAATGCCCTGGATGCAGAAGCAACTAGAATTACAATATCTTTAGACTTAAATGCTTGGCGTATACAAGTGGTTGACAATGGCCAAGGAATGACATTACCCGATTTACAACAATGCGCTAATCCTCATAGCACTAGCAAAATACGCCACAGAGAAGACCTGCTGAATATAAAAACATTGGGCTTTCGAGGCGAGGCTCTTCAAAGTCTAGCACAAGTAGCCGAACTAGAAATTAACAGCCGTTCTCAGAGTAAAAATTCTAGTGGAATCAAAGTAATATACAACCAGCAGGGAAATCCTCTCTCCATAGAAACAATCGCAATTGCCCCAGGAACCCATGTAATAGTCAACAATATATTTGGCAGATACCCCCTACGCAGAAAAGCTATGCCATCAATTGGACAACAGTTAAAAGCCGTCACAGAGGTGGTTTATAATTTGGCTTTAACTCATCCTCAAGTAACATGGCAAGTCTGGCAAAATGGGAAAATCTGGTTTAATCTCAGTCCAGGAAACCAAGCAGACGCTATATTACCCCAAATTATTAAATCACTGAGGTTAGGAGACTTAGAACAGACCAGCCAAGTAGTAATAACCCCCGATGACCTACAGGGAAAGATAGAATTAACTCTAGGACTACCTGATCGCTGTCATCGTTCAAAACCAGATTGGCTAAAAGTAGCCATCAACGGTAGAATAGTGCGATTATTGGATCTAGAAGAGATAATCATAGCCGCTTTTAATCGCACCCTACCGCGAGATCGCTTTCCTGTCTGCTTCGTTCATTGTCAGGTTCCTTCTAGTGACATTGACTGGAACCGTCACCTGGCAAAAGCACAAATCTATCTTCATCATCTTTCTTTTTGGCAGGAACAACTACAAATTACTATAGACAAGTCTTTGAGGTTTGGATCAACAGAAATAAGTTCAACTTTAGCTAATCAACCTCTACAAAAAATCCTCAAAGCAGCCGAAAATAGAAGTAACTATCAGTTAAATTCGCAAACATCTCAAGAGAGTCTAGACTTATTAGAACTTACAGCCATTGCTCAAGTCCATCAAACCTATATTATTGCGGAACATCCAGTTGGAATCTGGTTAGTAGAACAACATATTGCCCATGAAAGAGTCATTTATGAGCAATTAATAGACAATTGGCAACTAAATGCTTTAGAGAAACCTATAATTTTAAAACAACTGCAACTTCGCCAAGTTGAACAACTACAACGCATTGGTCTAGAAGTAGAACCCTTTGGTGAAGAAATTTGGGCTATTCGGACAATTCCCAAAATTCTCCAAGAAAGAGAAGATTGTTTACAATCTCTATTAGAATTAAGTTGGGGAGGAGATCTACAAACAGCTCAAGTATCAGTTGCTTGTCGAAGTGCCATCCGCAACGGAACTTTACTTAATCTGCAACAAATGCAGTCACTTTTAGACCAGTGGAAAAAGACTCGTAACCCCCGTACCTGTCCACATGGAAGACCCATCTATCTATCTTTAGAAGAATCTGCTCTGAGTCGTTTTTTTCGTCGTCATTGGGTTATTGGCAAGAGTCATGGAATATAAACTTAGCATATTACATCATTATGTCCAAACGTAGAATTATTATCGGCGATGTACATGGTCACTATGAAACACTCCTAAATTTACTAGAATTTATTAGCCTGAATCAGGAAGATGAGGTATATTTTTTGGGAGATTTAATAGATCGAGGTCCCGAAAGCGCTCAGGTTGTACAGTTTGTTATGGATAATAACTATCCCTGTTTAATGGGTAACCATGAACAGATGTTAATAGAAGCAGTAGGTAGTGGTGAAATTATTGCTAATCTTCTGCAAAGCTGGGTCTATACAGGCGGCTATACTACTCTATTAAGTTACAACCATAATATTCCACACGACCATATAGAATGGATGAAGAATCTCCCTCTTTACCTAGACTTAGGAGACCTTTGGCTAGTTCATGCAGGTGTTAATCCCAGTCTACCAGTAGAAAAACAGACCTCTGAGGAATGTTGTTGGATTCGCGGACCTTTTCATAATATGTCTAGACCTTATTTCCCGAACAAACTAATTATTACTGGACATACTATTACCTTTACCTTTCCAGGTGCTAAAGCAGGTCAAGTTGTGGCAGGTCCAGGCTGGTTGGACATTGATACCGGTGCCTATCATCCTCGTAGTGGTTGGTTAACAGCTTTTGATACAACTAACAACCTTGTCTATCAAGCTAATGTTAAAACCAAAGAAAAAAGAAAAAAACCTATAGAGAAATTATTAGTTCATTTAGATAGAGTTATTCTGGCTAATAATAGCTATTCTAAAAAGTAGATGATTAATTTTAAATTAAGTCTTTTTTCTACTTTAGCTGTTCGCTTTTGGTTCAGGCTATTTTTAGACTTTATTCTAGGTCTCTTGGTCTCTCTTTTCATTTTTAAAACCTTCACATTAGTAGTACCAGTTTTTGGCTTTCATGGTATTTTTGATACAGAAACTCCTCTAAGTGAGATTAGAGTATATGACTATTCAAAACAACAACTTAAAGCATTTCTAGAAAACCTTGTTCAAGATAACTATTGGTTTTTATCCACACAAGAAGTCTATGATTACTTCTTAAGTCAGGATAAAAAAGTTATACCTCCAGAACATAAAAAAGAAAAACCAATCGTCATAAGCTTTGATGATGGTTATAAGAATGCCCATGACCATTTGATGGAAATATTACCAGAACTAGAAAAACGCTACAACAAGAAAGTAAAAATAGTTTTCTTTATTAATCCTGGTTTTATGGGAAAAGAAGGAACTTATCATAATCATGCAAGTTGTCAGGATTTAAGAGAAGGTTTTACTCAAGGTTATTATGATTTACAATCGCATGGACAGAATCACGAAAATCTGACAAAAATCAGTTTAACTAAAGTAGACAGTGAACTATCACGTGCTCAAAAAGACCTTAAAGCTTGTCTTGAGAATTTAGATACTAAAGGAGAAGTAGGTAATCATTTTGCTTATCCTTATGGCGCTGCCAATAAAGAGGTAGAAAAACTAACCGCCAAATATTACCAATCTAGTTATCTTTACAATAGTCGTATTCTGCGCCCTTTTACAATTAAAGATCTGTATCGTGTCTCTCGTCTGACAGTCAACCGTAAAACCTCTTTACAGATGCTTCAATTAAAGGCAGGAGGTAACTGGTTTTAGTGAGTGAGAGTTATCTAACAGTAACCCGTACTAAGGCTTTAGATGCCCTTAGAGGCCTAGCTATATTAGGCATGGTTTTTTCTGGAACGATACCTTTTGATAATAGTTTACCAGCCTGGATGTATCATGCTCAAGTCCCACCACCCAATTATAAGTTTAATCCTAATCTAGCTGGTCTTACTTGGGTTGATTTAGTCTTTCCCTGTTTTCTGTTCGCTTTAGGCGCTGCTATTCCCCTAGCTTTATCTCGTCGTCTAGATAAAGGTGAAAGTCTTTCTAAAATTATTCTGGGAATAGGTAAAAGGAGCTTTTTACTCTTTTCTTTTGCTATTATCACCGAACATTTTCGCCCCTTTGAGATTAACCCTCAACCTGGTTCTTACACTTGGAAATTAGCTTTATTAGGCTATTTTTTCCTATTTTTAATGTATGTGCAACTTCCTAAACATATTTCTAAAAAGTTGCAACGCTTAGTTACTTTTTTAGGTTGGACAGGAGGAATCCTCTTTCTAACTCGTCTTAAATATCTTCAAGATCTTAAATATCCTACTTTCTCTCTCTATCGCAGTGATATCATTCTGATAGTTTTAGCTAATCTTGCCCTTTTTGCTTCTTTAATTTGGCTTTTAACCCGCAATTTACCGTTAATTAGGCTAAGTATTTTAATTCCTCTATTTCCTTTAATTATCTCTTTTAATAATCAAGGCTGGAATACAGAATTCTTGAGAAACTTACCCTTAAATTGGCTGTTTAGTTTTGATTATCTTAAATATCTATTCATTACTTTACCTGGAACAGTTGTCGGGGATTGGCTGATCAAATGGTTGAAGTCTGATATTCTTGAAAGAAGTTGGAAAAAGCGAGATATTTTAATACTAATAGTAATCTTGTTACTGTTAATTATTACTCTTTTACTTGGTCTATATACTCGTCAACTTGGTTTGATGTTATTAACTTTAGGAGTTCTAGGAACAATAGGTTATTTTCTCTTAAAATATCCTAAAACCTCAACAGAAAAGTTACTATCGCGTCTTTATGGTTGGGCAATTTATGCGTTAGTAATAGGGTTAGCTTTTGAACCCTATCAAGGAGGAATCAAAAAAGATTCAGCTACTTTTAGTTATTATTTCATCACAACAGCTATTGCTATTTTTCTCTTAATTATTTTCATAATTCTTATTGATCTTCTCAAGTCAGGTTCTTACCTAGCTATCTTAATTGATAATGGACAGAATCCTATGTTAGCTTATGTCAGTTTTGGTAATTTACTTTGGCCTATTCTAGTTTTGACTACTTGGCAAGATGCTATGAGTGAATGGACGCATAATCATGCTTTTTTAGGGTTAATGAGAGGGTTATTTTACACTCTTTTAGTGGCTCTTTTGACTAGTTTATGCACCCGTTTAAAACTATTTTGGAAAACTTAAATCTTCTCTAACCATTGCAGAATCTTAGTATTAACCTCTATCGGGTTTTCATCATGTGGACAATGTCCCGCTCCCGCTATGATCGAAAACTCTGTTTGCTCATTTTGTTGAGCCTTTTCTTGATAGATCTTTGCTCCTTTAATGGGTGTCCAGGGATCACGATCACCCCATAAAATAAGTAGAGGCTGATTAATACTATTTAGTAATTCTACAGGTCTAGGCCCAGGTGGTGCTGTTAAAACTGAGGCAAAAACTTTTTGTGCATTGGGATCACTTGAAGGTAGATATAATAACTCTACTAGTTCATCTGTAACTGCTTGATGATCCCCATAGACTTGATAAAGAGTTTGACGAATACGACCCTTTTGTCTAATCCGATTGAATAGCCATTTACCTAGAACAGGAGAACCTACCAGTTGAGTAAAACCACCCATTACCAGACGCAAGGGTAAGTTTAACTCTTCAGGACGGTGATTTAAACCACCTGCACAATTGATTAAAACCCCTCCTGCTGCAATTTCGGGGTATTCAGACATCATCATTAGTGTGAGTAACCCCCCAATGGAGTTACCGATAAAGACTGTCGGTTCTTGAATATGACTGTCCCAAAAGGCCTTGATTTGTGCTTGCCATAGCTCTACTGTATAGGATACCGCAGCCTTATCTGAACCCCCAAAGCCTAATAAATCTATTGCATAGACTCGATATCCAGCATCTGCTAAAACGGGAATATTCTTACGCCAATGTCCAAGAGAAGCGCCAAAACCATGAATTAACAGTAAGGGTTTTCCTTTCCCCATGACGGTATATTCAATAGAATGTCCTTCCCATTGCCAAATATGTTTTTCTAGGTTCAAGGGTATGGTTGAAAGCTGGGTCATGGTGAATATAGTTAAGAAATGTTAATATTCTTTAATTATATCGATTTTGATTAATCTTTTCCTACTTCTAATAATATGCGTTCAACTTCTTCAACTAATGAAGAAATCTTATTTTCTACATTATCCCATAAAGTTTCATCTTCTAGACTAAAATAAGCATGAGCTAGAATATATCTTAATCCCGCAATTTTTCGCCACTCAATTTCTGGATATTTATTGGCGTGACATCTATTGCTTCCTTTAAAACAGAGCTACGAATCTGAGGTTTAAGTCCATGTATTGATCAAAGCTTACTTTGCCTTCAAATTCAACAAGCAAATCCAGATCGCTTTCTGGTCTGGCTTCATCTCTGGCAACTGAACCAAAAATTGCTAGAGATTTAACCCCAAAGCTTTTAATTTCTGTTATTTGTTGCTGCAGTTTTACTATAATTTTTTCTCTCTGCATAAATAGTGTATTTAAACTAATTTGTTTCTCTTGTTTTCAGTTACCCAGTCCACTACTTAAGAACTTTATTTAACTATAATACTTCAGGCTTTAGGGAATAGGTCAAAAACTCTAAATACAATAGTTGCTATACCTAGTCCTAAACTGAGAATTAGACCTATTACCCATTTATATAGACCAGAGACATCGTTTCTAGTTTCTTTTAATTCTGCTTTGACTTCTTTAACATCTTCTTTGATGTTCTGAACCTCTACCTGTCAGGTTTTAACTTCGCCTTCTAGTCTGGCTTGATTAACTTGAATACTAGTTAAACTCTGATTAGTAGTTTCAATGAACTTATTAAGTTTGTGAGCTAGTTTTTCAATAGCTTTCAAAATTAAAGTTTCTGTTTCTACTGTCATGTTAGACTCCTGTGGTTATGACTATTAAGCCGTTAGTGGTTATCTTAAATCGTCTTTTTTGCTACTCACTGAGTAGGATCACAGCTTATTTCCTTTATAATACCTAATTATCAAACCCTACATAAACAATGAAACGGTCTAATTGGGCTATTTTCCTTACTGCCATAATCTTAATGTCTTCTAATGTGACTAGTGGGACTGTCTTCGCTGAGTCTTCCCCTTTAGAAGCAACCTCTAGTGATCCTTTACTGCCACCCTTTCTCAATGGGGAATTAACCCCTTTTCGTAAGAGTGTTTTACGAGAATCTCTTGATCAATTGAATCAACAAGCAGAAACTCTCCTAAAAAATAAACAAGATGATCAAGCTTTTCAAGTTTGGTATAGAGAATTAAGATTACGGAAATATCTAGGAGTAGAAGAAGAAATACAAAGTTTAGCTAGAGTAGGTAAAATTGCCTGGGAACGCAATAGAGTTCAGGATATTAAAATTATCACTAAAAGATTAGAAGCAATTCAACGAGAGTTAGAAACCAAGAAACAAATAACCTCAGAAAGGCTTCTTCTTTTTCTACAAGCTTATCAGACAGTACATAGTATTGATGATTTATTAGCGATCAATCTACTCAGACTAGATCTAGCACAAAAAGCACAAAATACTCAAGCAGAAGAAGAGAGTTTAGAAGTAATAGGAAAAGTCTATTTAGCTAAGTTTGACTACCCTAAAGCTGCGGAAATCTATGAGAGTGTTTTAAAAAAAGCTCAGTCAGCTTCTAACTCACTTAAAGAAGAAGAATATCTCCAAAAATTAGCTGATATCTATGATCAAAATAGTCAACCTCAAAAGGCGATTGTCAGTAAAGAGCAACTACTAAAAACTTACACGCAAAAACAAGAGTTCAATCTTTTAATTGGTTTGACAATTTCTTTGGGACGTGACTATGAAAGTTTAAAAAACTATCAAAAAGCAAGCGAGAATTATCAAAATGCTTTTAAATTAGCTTGGCCATTAGAATATTTTAGTTTAGCTGATGAAGCCTTAACAGCCTTAGCTGAACTATATTCTAAAAATCAACAGTCTGATTACGCTTTATCAATCTATCGTTCATTAATTGAGGTTCAACACAGTTCATATAATTATTATGGGCTGATGCAAACCTATAATAAAATAGGTGATATTTACTTAAATAATAAAGAGTACTCTTTAGCTTTAAATTCTTTTCAAGAAGGATTAACAATAGCTAAATCACTCAAACATCAAGTTGATTTGTTTGAAAATAAAATCAACAAAGTACAAGAAGCTTCTAATCAAAATCGTTCTTGAACAATCAATTTAAAAAGATAGCGTAAGAGAAACATACCCCATAGACCAGCTAAAGCAAAGCCAATTACCGCCCATTTAATGTAAGGTGTTGATAATAACAAAATGGCCATGATGATCGAGAATCCTGTTAGACAAAGATAAGTTAGTACTTTAACAGCTAGATCTATTTTTTTGAGTAGTTTCTCAGTTTCTAGATATTTAACTTTTAAATCTAAGTTACTTTGTTCAAGTAGATTTTCTAAACGACTAGAAGATCTCCGCTTATCTACTAGGTTTTTAACTATTTGGTTAACTCCTTGTGCAATATTACTCAGTCTATTATTTGTCCCATTACCCATAGCAATACTCTTGACAAAAGGTTGACTAGCTGCTAATAAATTATATTGAGGATTCAGAGATCTAGCAACTCCATCTAAGGTCATTAAAGACTTTAAAATAAAGGTCATTTGTGCAGGAAGACGAAAAGGCTGTTGTTTAAACATGATATATATTTCATCACTTAACTCCCCAAAAGCTTGAATGTCAACAGGTCGTTCTCGAAAACGTTCAAGGAGAAAAGAGATCATTTTTCTAACAGAAGAGAGATCGGAGATAGGTTCAATTAGACCCATATAGATGAGACTTTCCATGACCTTATCAGGATCTTTCTTGAGGACGGCGAAGAAAGTTTCAATCATTCTACCTTGAGTCATAGACTTAACTTCTGCCATTGTCCCAAAGTCATAAAAAATCAATTCACCACTGAGAGTGACGGCCATATTGCCTGGGTGAGGATCAGATTGAAAGAAACCATCTAAAAGCAGTTGTTTTAAATAGGAACATACCCCCAATTGAATGACCTCATTGAGATTAATTCCTTTAGCTTCTAGTGTTTGGCGATCATCAACTTTGATACCTGGTAAATATTCAAGAGTTAGTACTTTTTTAGTAGTATAGTCCCAGTATATTTTAGGTACTTTAACGCGGGTATTCTCCTTAAAATTGACTCTAAAACGATCAGCGTTGCGTCCTTCATTAAGATAATCAATCTCTTGGAAGAGTAAGCTAAAGAACTCCCGATAAATACTCTCTAGATGATATTTACGCAGTATCCTAATATAAGTATTTAGGAATCTGACAATTTGATGTAATACCTCAAAATC
>CASBQB010000428.1 GCA_949127655.1 Chroococcales cyanobacterium PMM_0086
AAGCGAGTGGCAATACTGAGGGCGTTGGAACGTCCAGGAATCCCCCAAAGTAGTCTATATGTGGGAGAGAGTGTCTCATCATCAAACTCCATAGAGGCGTTCTCAAAGCGTTCATCTTGGTATTTAAGGGCTTTTAGTTCTCCATAGTGGGTACTAGAGAGGGTTATAGCATTTTTTTCTGCTAAGTACTTCAGTAAGGCAATAGCTAAGGCAGAACCTTCTGCTGGATCTGTTCCTGCTCCAATTTCATCTAAAAGGATCAGACTGAGAGTAGGGTGATTATCTATTGCTTCTATGATGCGGGTAATTCGGCGAATATGACCAGAAAAGGTTGAGAGGTTCTGTTCAATAGACTGTTCATCGCCAATATCAGCTAAGACTTGGGTGACCCAAGGTAATTCTACAGGTTCTTTGGCTGGAATAAATAGCCCTACTTTAGCCATTAAAGTGATCAGTCCAAGGGTTTTCAAGGTAACTGTCTTACCTCCTGTATTGGGTCCAGTGATGGCGATAACTTTAACAGGGGACTCAATAAAGATACTGATCGGGACGACATCTAAACCCTGTTCATGTTGCTGCTGCCAAATTAGTAGAGGGTGACGAACTTGTCTGAGTTGAATAGCTTCTCCCTTTTCTAAATCAATAAATTTAGGCGGATGTCCTTTTAACCAGTTGCTATAATTAGCCCTAGCTGTGGCCAGATCTAATTTAGTGGCGACTATCAAGAGATGTTCTAGATCTTCTTGGAGGATACCTACTTTTCCTGTGAGATCCCGTAGGATCTTTTCTTCTTCTATCTGTTCACCTCGGATCGCTTGACGCAGATGATTTCCTAATTCAACAATTGAGTAAGGTTCTATATAGAGGGTTGCTCCCGTAGCTGAGGTGTCATGTACTATACCTGTTATCTGTTCTTTGTGGGTGGTTTTAACAGGTAAAACAAAACGCTCTCCTCTTTGCGTGATCACTAGTTCTTGCAAGGCATTTGACTGTCTACCGATAATACCCTGTAGCTTCTGGTAAATGCGCTCACGATGTTCTTTGATTTTGTTTCGTATTTCTGAGATCTTAGGACTAGCACGTTCTGTAACTTTACCTTGATCATCAAGACAGTAATGTATGGACTGTTCTAGTTCGGAATGTGTTCTCAGTTCCGAGACAACCTCCTGTAGAGTGGGGGAGTCGTCTAAATCTTCTATTACTCTTCTAAGTCTTCTCGTTCCGGCTAAGGTTGTAGCAATCTGTAATAATTCTTTACCTGTTAGTAGTCCGCCTATATTAGCTCGTTCTAGGGCATTTCCGATATCTTCTATTCCTTCAAATGACCAGTCTACTAGTTTGTTCTGGAGGTTATTTACTTCAAGGGTTTGTGTAAGAAGTCTCAAGGTATCTTCTAGACTATCAGGAATAGCTAATGAACGCGCAGCAATTGTGCCTAGTTTGGTCACTGCAAAGGTTGCAAGATGTTGACACAGACGGGGCCATTCCAGAATTTCCAGGGTTTCTGCTTCTATCAAGGTGCTTCTTGTCACTTTCTTCAAGTTCTATTATAACAAAATTGTTTGTTAAGATAAAGCTGAGAGTCTTGAGCAAACGTTCTCATTAGCGACAATTTCCCCAAAAGGACTCAAAACGTGATGTTGTTCCCCTTGTGGTAAATTCTCTAAAGGTAAGTACGCTCTCTGAGTGATTTCTTTTTCTAGCAGTGTGATGACTGCGCGCTGGACATAGGGGCAAAGATTATGGCTGAGGTTTTGACCTGCCCCATTATACCGAACCAGTGCCGCGTTTAGTTATTTTATTTTTACCCAGTAGGTGTAAATTACTACGCTATATACAGCCAGCGTAAGTCCTGTTCAATTTATTCAAAAGCTAGTTAATACTACCTGGCTACTAAGCTTACTGGATTATGATCCTACTCAAGCTAAAAGTCTAAAACTCTCTTTAAATGCTTTACTTTTGAAAATTAAAGATTGTTAAAGATCAGCTAAAGTAGCAATATTATTGAACTCTATTTCAGGAATAGTTCTTTTGATTAGTCCAGTTAAAATTTTACCTGGACCAACTTCTGTGACTTTGCCTATATCTAGTTTGGGCATTTCTAACATGATTTCTAACCACCGGACAGAACTGGTCATCTGTTTGGTCAGACGTTCTTTTAAAACTGAACTTTCTTGTGAGGGGGTTGGATCAGTATTAGAAAGAACGGGTATTCTAGCTGGCTGAAAAGTTACTAGGTCTAAAATATTACTAAATTCTTCAGATGCCTCCTTCATCATCGGAGAGTGAAAAGCACCCGATACTTTCAATAACATACTCCTCTTTGCTTTAACCTGCCCTAAGACCGTCTCTACGCCTTCAGATGTCCCGGAAATTACTACCTGTTCAGCACTATTATCATTGGCTAAGACGACATCAGGTGTCTTACCTAATACTTCCTCTAACTCTGTGCGATTAAATTTCATCAAAGCAGCCATTTTCCCACCACTGACTTCACTCATTAAGCGAGATCTCTGTTTAACTAGTTGTAAACCTGTCTCAAAGTCAAAGACACCTGCTGCATAAAGAGCGACATATTCCCCTAAGCTATGTCCTGCTAGGTAGTCGCAAGTTAATCCTTTTTCTTTGAGGAGATCTACTAAAATACTCTCAATTACATAAAGACATGGTTGCGTGTACTTCGTCTTGTTAAGTTCTTCTTCAACACCTTGACAACGTTCTAAAATAGACCAACCTAAAATCTCTTCTGCTTGGCTGAACCTCTTGATTCCCTCACTTGTCTCTTTTAAGTCAATTCCCATTCCTACGCATTGTGAACCTTGTCCAGGAAAGATCCAGGCATTTTTACTCATCTCTTTTCTCTTTTTACTCAAACTTTTAATTATATAGCACCTTTTGAAATGAAAACCTCTCAGTTCTCCCTTGACAACTCATAATCATTACGACTACACTTAAAGAAGTTAAAACAAAGTCATACCGAATACAACTTAAAAAGAGGACAAAAAAGATGTTACCTAATAAAGAAGGTCAAAAAGTTCCAAGTGTTACCTTTGCTACTCGTAAAAACGATGAATGGGTTAATGTGACCACAGACGAAATCTTTGCAGGTAAAACTGTAGTTGTTTTCTCATTGCCTGGTGCCTTCACACCTACTTGTTCCACAACCCACCTACCTGGTTACAATCAACTAGCACCAGTATTCAAAGCTAATGGGGTTGATAAGATAGTCTGTATATCGGTCAATGACACCTTTGTGATGAATGAATGGGCTAAAGACCAAGAATCAGATAATGTGACCCTTATTCCCGATGGTAACGGCGAATTCAGCGAAGGAATGGGA
>CASBQB010000429.1 GCA_949127655.1 Chroococcales cyanobacterium PMM_0086
AGTATAAGGCATTCCTTGATCCCATAAATCAGATGCTGACCAGGCACCAATCGCGTTGAAATTCCAGCTTTTGAGTTGATTAAAAATTACCTTCCGCAGTTTTGTCCAGTCTCCCCCATATTTTTGCTTGACAATCTCTGTATAAGAACTTAGAGGTGAGATAGTTGGTGAAATCCCTCGCCCATCACCTATTGAAGTCACTCCTTTATAAAAGAAGGGTTGATTTTCTGGATCAATTAGCCACCAACGTCCTTTTGTTGATTGACCAACACGGAAAAACCCCTCTTTTCCAATAAGAGTTTTTGTTTGGATCTTAACGTCATCAAGAGGACTTGAGAACAAGCTAGATTCCTCTTTGTGGCTCTTCAAAATTGGCTCAGAGGTGGCCTTCCAGAATAGCACAATTACCACTAGGGAAAAAAGTAGACCTAGAAATACGAGGTATTTTACTCGCTTGCCGTGCCATAATGATCTCAATCTATTAATTCTCATGGGCCATGACTACCCTACGGGAACTACATCTTTTACCGTTGTTAGATGCTTCTTCTTGGCCTGGTCGAGCTTTGTTACTAATCATCTTGTTTAATCCCTCAATTCCTTGTCTATTCTGAGTTTCACATATTTTTATTTCACTCTTGGCCAATCTGAAAAAACCTTAACTTGTGACCAATGGCTTAACAGCAGATTAAAAACACCGCCCATTAAGGTAATATTCTATCGTGCTCAAAGCTGATTAAAGTGATGGATTTTGCCCACTATGACTACTGAAACAAATTTAGTTGAGTTTCAAAACACTACTAACGAAGAACTTTACCTTAAAGAAGAAGAAACATTTGAATGGACAAAACAGTGGTATCCAGTAGCTGTGGTAGAATTTCTCGATTCAACTCGTCCTCATGCTATACAGTTATTAGGGAAAGAGCTAGTATTATGGCGGGATGGATCTAATAAATGGTCTTGTTTTGCTGATGTTTGTCCCCATCGCTTAGCGCCGCTTTCTCAAGGACGTATCGAGTCCGATGGAACTTTACTATGTGCTTATCACGCTTGGCGTTTTGATGGTCAAGGAAACTGCCTCAGCATTCCTCAATCCAAAGATCAACAGACCGAAGCTAAACACTGTCTCAACCCTAAATCATCTGCTGTTGCTTATCCTACTCAGGAACGCCAAGGTTTATTATGGGTATGGGCAGAAGCAGGAAAACAAGCTCATCAAGAAAGTCAGTTAAGATCCCCTCGTTTAATTCCTGAATTAGAATTAGAATCTGATAGGGTTGTCAAGTTACCTTGGAATATCCGTGATTTACCCTATGGCTGGGATTTTTTCATGGAAAATGTTGCTGATCCCGCTCATGTTCCCGTCGCTCATCACGGTCTTATGGGTAGTCGTTATGAAGATGCTAAATATTATGATATGCCTAGTCTTAAGGAAATATCAACTCAGGAAGGATTTGCTTTCGCTATAACCCCGACTCCTGAAAATTTAATCGAAGCAGTCCATGATTTTCAGCCTCCCTGTCATATGAGAATTTTTGCCACCTATAAAGATGGTGGAAAGTTAATCTTAGCCTTATATGCTATTCCTACACGTCTTGGTTGGTGTCGTCATATTGGTCGTCAAGTGTTAGTTAAAAGTGAAACGGGAAAAACCCCAAAAGGATTAGCCTTTTTTGCCTTACCAATGCCAACTTGGTTGAATCATGTCTTAGCTTCCCTATTCCTACATCAAGACTTAGTATTTCTTCACTATCAAGAAAAAACTCTCGCTCGCCTAGAACAAAAAGACTGGTTAGAAGCGGTTTATACCCCCAATCCTCAAGACAAAATGGTAATAACCTTCCGTCAGTGGTTTAAATTTAGAGCAGGTGGAAAGATTCCTTGGGATGTAGGATGTAATGTTCAACCTCTTGGAGAATCAAATAAAAAACAGCTTTTTGATGTCTGGGAGACTCACACAAAAGATTGTCTTGCTTGTCAAAATGGGCTGAAAAAAATTAATCGCCTTCAGGTATTAGGTTATATCGGTGCTATATTCTGTTTAGTAGTGGGTATAGTTATTGATGCCCGGGCTGTAGCCTTAAATGTGCAGAATATCTCTCCCTTCAAAGTGATCCCGCCAAATGGCTTCTGGTTGGCTATGGCAGGAGCAATTATTTTAGTAACTATGTCTTACTTACTGAAAAAGTTAAGTCGGTTGTTTTATACATATGAGTTTGAACACTCACGCAATAACTAAGCGATGTTTTTCTCTTTAAGTATAATGAAATTGGTTGCCCAGGTAAAGTAGTCATAGGTGTATCGAGTGTTCTGTATTGTTTTTCCTGTTGATAATCAAAAGTAGTCTACCGAGCTTACCCTCTGAGGTCTTGACTCGACAATCTGGTCAGGTTCGGTAGACTTAGGGTACTAAATAAGCCCTGTACCTTTACCGCGCTTATCGCCTTCTGTTGTTAACTTGCCAGTTTCGTCTGTTTGATTAATCTCTCTTAATTGTTGAGCACGCTCTGCAGCTGCTATTTCTTCTTGCTCTTTAGCATCGCCAGGCGTTTCATAGTACATTTCGGGTTCCACAGCATAGTTGTTAATTAAGCCCTCACCATCCATAGAGTAGCCCCCAGTCGTATCAATACCATCATTTTGATCTGGTTCAGGTAGCTTTTTAAAATCGGCTCCTTCTCGCTCTTTCCGGGCAGCGGTTTCAGCAGGAACTATACCGCGATCGTAGTTATCAGCTTGAACGTTGTGGTTGCTCATAATAAAATCTCCGCAAACTATTTGTAATAAACACCTTCAAAACATAACAAGATTAAGTTACATAAATCGTCTATCTAAAGACTTGATATATTTGAATTATATCTACTTATTGAGATAGATTTTTTGACTCTGATCATAAAAAAATAAGCCCAGTCTAAGTAACTGGACTTATCTATTAAGAAATTGTTAATTAGTCAAGAGATTTTTTGGTTTCGTCCTTAACATCTTCAACACCGTGGCGGACACTGGCCTCTACTTGTTTAGCCTTGCCTTCTACTTTGTCTTTGGTATCTCCAGTAATTTCACCTTTGAGTTCTTGAGCTTTACCTTCAATATTCTTAGCGGTAGCTTTTACTCTATCTTCTAAACTCATAATAATTCACCTTTTTGTTATTCATTCCTTCAATGTAAAACTTACTCGTCTCTATCTCATCTATTTAAAGGTAGATCTTCTGCTCTTTCTAAAGATATAAGTAAGTCAACAAAATAGATTAGACATATACAGCCCTTTTCACGACTAAAAAATACAGTTGATAATGAACCAACCATTTTAAGAGGTGCAGTAACAGCAATGAGCAAACGAGTTACGGAAATGTAATGGGTAACCAAGTAGTAAGGCTAAATGAATTAATTTATCAATGGACTCTCGGTATTTAGGTGCAAATTGACGAAAAAAAGATTTAAGTTGAGACCCCCGATGCTCTATAGGATTAAACTCTGGGGAGTAAGGAGATAGATAGACAATTCTGGCACCGACATTGGTAATCAAGGGGAAAAATGGTTCAGAGATCATAACAAGAAGTGGACTTCTCAAGGACAAGATCAAACTTTATTTTCTTAGAACCATGACAGCAAGCCAAGAACCAAAAACTAACATATTAAAAACGTTCTGTTAGCTTAGGTAATAACTACCCATTAGAACACTTTCTGCTGCGCTCCTAACCTCAAAGAGTCAAGGGTTTGATTAAAAACAGAATACAATACTATTAGACTATCCCTTTAACTTACGTTTTAAATAAGCACCGATTCCCAATGCAGCAATCGCCCCCTCCCCTAGAATAGTTGAAGGCTCTGGTACACTACTTATTTTTATTTGAGTTGGAAGTCCAGGATTGATAGTTACTGGTCGACCTGGTGGAAATTGCAAACTATCTAAATTAGAAGTATATTGCGGGATACTTATGACACTCACCGTGGGTGTTACGGTTTTATTAAGAAGATTGTCAAGAGTGATGCTATTACCTGGAGCTTGCAAAACAACTGTTCTGAAATTAGGAATAGTTGCATAATAAGCCAAATAACCTGGTCCTTGTGTATAGAGGCCGATCAAACTCAATGGGTCATCGACAGTTTCTGTTGGTCGGTCATTTCTGGTCAGAAGATTTACGGTGTACTTAGTTATAAGGAACCCATTTAGATTTGGATTATCCTGAAAATCATAAGTAATTGTGTATGGTGAATTGGGAGCCACAGAAAAAGATGTCAGACCAGACACCGTGACTGCCGCAGTATTGTTGTTAGTAACTTCAATGAAAGGAAATTCTAGTGAAGTTACAGAAAGCAAATCTAGATTCGGATTTTCACCAAAAGGATTGGTAAAGACATTTGTAAAACCATTGATTGGCGAGTCAAATTGATTATAACGAGTGACTGAAATTTCAAAAGCCTGTACGGAAGAAGCCGAACTAATAATGCCCACAAGTAATGTCAAAGAACTCAAACTAATCTTTATCCTAGTAAATTTGTTGAGGTATTGATTAATCAAACCGAGTTTTCTATTCATTGTTTTTAACCTTATTTAGGGGGTTTTGTAAATTATACATCTATCAATACCTTCGCCAAAAAATAGTGTAGAGAGGAGGGTTAATATAGTGAATTTATACTATTTAGACAAAACAACCTTGCATTTAGCCCATGCCTGATCTACTATCACTTTTGGAATGCCTACTCCCAGAAATAAAAGCAACAACAATGCGTCAAATGAACCAAATCATCAAAGCCATACTAGCAATGTGCCGTAATTCTGCTTGCAGTAGGCGCACCGCAAGCGGAATTACGAAGAGCATGGCCGCGTCACGATGTTAGGAATATCGCACTGGACGGTCAATGGTGGGAGTTATCGGACAGTGTACCGTACCGGCTGCCCTGCGGTCAACAGATTTCTTCAGACATAGGACTACTAGTGGAGTGATGGAAGGAATCAATAATAAAATCAAACAAATAAAACGCCAAGGTTACGGATTTACAAATTTCAATAACTTCCGTCTCAGGCTTTTAGCTTGTTTCCTA